>JBFHFI010000088.1:0-9261 GCA_041583675.1 Butyrivibrio sp.
ACAGTTAAGTAAGGCAGTAACTAAGATTGAAAATAATCCTTTCCCAAGAAAATTTACAAAACCTGTTACGGAGATGTTCGATGTTCTAGGAAGACATTCTAGCTTTACTTATAAATTAATATTTGCAAATTTATGGTGTTTTGCACCAATATTAGATATGTTATGCAAAAAAACAGGTGGAGAACTTAATGCAATGTTAAGAACCACGGTAGCAGTAACGAGAATGCAAGGAAGCAAAGCTTATAATGTACTTCCTTCAAAAGCTGGATTTGGAATAAATATGAGATTAATGGGTGGAGATACCATTGAATCAGCAACAGAATATCTTAAAAAAACAATCAAAAATGATGATATCAAAATATCGTTGGTAAATGGAATGGATCCTTCTATATTTTCAGACACTTCTTGCGAAGAATGGGATATTTTAAAACAAACAATTGCACAGACTTGGCCAGAGGCAATTGTATCTCCCTATTTAATGATGGCGTGTAGTGATTCTAGACATTATTGTAAAATTACAGATCGTGTCTATCGTTTTTCTGCAATGGCTTTGACAAAAGAAGAACGTGGAATGATTCATGGACATGATGAGAGAATTTCAATTGATACACTTGTGAAAACAGTGGAATTTTATATTCGTTTACTAAAAAAAATATAAATGTAACAATTGTTACATTAATAAAAATGGAAATCCTTTATGTTGGTAATAGATAAGAATATATTCAAAGGAGGATTATTATGATATTAAAAAATATTTCACAGGCAGAGATTGTTGAATTAAAGGAACAAGTGCAGTATCAAGAGGGACAGGTGGTGAGTAAAACACTTGTTCAGAATAGTGGTGTTGGAATTACATTATTTGCATTTTCAAAAGGAGAAGGAATCAGTGCTCACGATTCTAAAGGTGATGCAATCCTTACTTGTCTTGATGGTACGGGAGAAGTGACCATAGATGATAAAACATATATAGTAAAAGAGGGAGAGACTATTGTAATGCCTGCTGATCACCCTCATAGCGTATATGGAAGGGAACAATTTAA
This sequence comes from Butyrivibrio sp., assembly GCA_041583675.1. GTDB lineage: Bacteria > Bacillota > Clostridia > Lachnospirales > Lachnospiraceae > Eshraghiella. Next base: position 1,041 of record JBFHFI010000088.1, read on the forward strand.
GATGTTATTGGTTGTAGTTTTTTAATTAAATAGGGATTTACTGGAAGGACATAATATATGAAAAAGTTAAAGCATGCACCGTATTTTGAGGGCTGGTATTTTAAACAGCAAGAAGAGGAAAACGTAATAGCAGTAATAGCGGCAATTCATAATGGGCAGGCATCTGTTCAAGTCAATACAGTAAATTATCCATATAATATAGAATACGGCGAAGATTATAACATTTTGGAGGTTGGAACTGAATTTGAAGTTAGAATTGGAAATAATTCTTTTTCTAACAAAGGAATAGAATTAGATATTATGGAAGAACATTTTTCAATTACAGGAGAATTGCAATTTCATCATTTGCATAGACCTAGTAAATCTATTATGGGACCTTTTGCATATATTCCCTTTATGGAAACAAATCATCAGATATTTAGCTTATATCATAAAGTTCTCGGCAGAGTGGCAATCTATAATGAACAAGGGGCCATGGAAGAAGTATCCTTTGTAAATGGATTAGGTTATATTGAAGGAGATAAAGGGAAGTCATTTCCTGAAAAATACATATGGACACAATGTGGTTGTCCTAAAGGAAGCCTTAGAAATATTATTGTTGCAATTGCTGAGATTAAATACAAAGGAATTCCTAATTTCTTGGGATGTACCAGTGTATTGTATTATCATGGAAAAGAATATTATATTTCAACATTTCGTGGGGCCAAGGTAATTGCAGCAACAAAAGATTATTTTTGCATTGTACAGGGAAAAAGAAAGCTAGAAGGATTTTTGATAAATATAGGAGAAAGTCATTTATTAGCAGCACCTAAGTTAGGAAAAATGAATCGTAGAATTAAAGAAAGTGTAAATGCAGAAATTCGATATAAACTAACAGAAGCAGATAGAGTTATTTTTGATATTAATGGAATCAACGCAGGTTGGGAATCAGAAGGAACAGAAATATAAAAAAAGATCGTTTTATGATTGTAAACAAACAATGATAAAGCGATTTTTTTATTAGAAAATATTTGACAAATGCATATTAATTGTTTACAATGTAAATAAGAATTGTATACAACTAAATTAAACACAATTATTACAGAAAGGAAATACATATGAGTATATATGATTATAGTGTAAAAAATGCAGAAGGACAGGTCTCACTAGAAGATTACAAAGGAAAAGTGTTGCTAATTGTCAATACAGCTACTGGGTGTGGATTTACACCTCAGTATGAAGGATTAGAAAATTTATATGAAAAATATAAAGATCAGGGGTTTGAAATACTAGATTTTCCGTGTAATCAATTTGCAAATCAAGCACCCGGTACAGATGAAGAAATTACATCATTTTGTACGATGAAATATGGAGTTTCTTTTCCGCAATTTTCAAAAATAGATGTAAATGGAGAAAATGAAGATCCTCTTTATACCTATTTGAAATCAAGTAAATCTGGACTTTTAGGCAAGAAAATCAAATGGAATTTTACAAAATTTTTGATTGATCAAAAAGGAAATGTAGTAGGTAGATTTGCACCTACTGTTAAACCAGAATCTTTAGAAGCAACTATAGTTAAAATATTAAATTAATTGGAGGAAATAAAATGAATATTTATGATATGGACGTAACATCAATTTATGGAGAAAAAATTTCACTTAGCGAATATAAAGGAAAGGTTCTTTTAATCGTTAATACAGCTACAGAGTGTGGATTTACACCTCAGTATGATGATTTACAGGATATTTATGAGAAATATAATAGTCAAGGATTAGAAATATTGGATTTTCCTTGTAATCAGTTTGGAAATCAAGCACCAGGAACAGCCAAAGAAATTTCTGGTTTTTGTGATTCTAAATTTGGAATTACATTTACACAGTTTGATAAAATAGATGTAAATGGAGAGAATGCTCATCCTTTGTTTACTTATTTGAAAAGTGAAAAAGGATTTGAAGGCTTGGATCAGGAACATGAGTTAACTCCTATTTTGGAAAGTAAATTTGAAAAAGAGATTCCTGATTATAAAAATACATCAGATATTAAATGGAATTTCACAAAGTTTTTAGTAGATACGCAAGGAAATGTTCTTGAAAGATTTGAACCTACAAAAGATATGCAGATAGTGGAAGAAAAAATTGCAGCAGTTATTGGATAAATACTAGAAAAAAGACCTTTTTCAAATTGGTAAAAATGACAAAAATATAGTATAATTTAAGAATATTATTAAAGTTTTCTTGAAGAATTGGTTAAAGTGTGGTAAATATAATTGTATACAGTATTAAGGAGAATTCATATGGATGAGAAGTTTGATAGCTTAAAATTAGAAAATCAATTATGTTTTCCACTTTATGCATGCGCAAAGGAAGTGGTTAGAAGATATAAGCCTTTTTTGGATGTTATAGATCTGACATACACACAATATATTGCAATGATGGTAATGTGGGACAAAAAAGAAGTTAATGTTAAGGAATTAGGAGAAAGTCTATTTCTGGATTCAGGGACATTAACTCCGGTTTTGAAAAAATTAGAAAGTAAGGGATACATTACGAGAAGGCGTTCTAAAGACGATGAGCGTAATTTAGTAGTATCTCTGACTAAGGACGGAGAACAGTTAAAAGAACTTGCAATAAAGGTTCCTGCGCAAATGAGAGAATGTATGAATATTGATGAAGGAAGCACAAAGCAATTATACGAATTACTATATAATATGTTAGAGAGTATGGATTGAAAGAGGTGAGAATATGGTTAAGAAGCTGATACTGGTTACCTCTCCGCCGGCTTGTGGTAAAACATTTATTTCTAAAGCATTATCGAGAGAGCTGAACCATGTCGTTTATTTAGACAAAGATACATTGATTAAATTATCAAAGCAGATTTTTGTGGTAGCAAATGAACCATATAATAGAAGTAGCGAATTTTTTGAGGAAAATATAAGAAATCTAGAGTATGAATGTGTTGTTGATTTGGCATTAGAGGCATTGGAATATGATGATATTGTTTTAATTAATGCACCATTTACCAGAGAAATTCGTGATTTGAAGTATATTAATAATTTGAAGAAGATGCTTGCAAAGAAAAACGCTAGTTTAGTTGTAATTTGGGTTCAAACAGAACCTGAAATTGTGCATCAAAGAATGATTGATAGAAATTCAGATAGGGATACATGGAAATTAGATAATTGGGATGAATATATAGAATCTTGTAATTTCGAAATCCCAATAGAACTAGATGATCCAGATGTAAAAGATGATTTGTTGATTTTTAGAAATTCTAATGATGAAGAGTATAGAGAATCAATGAAACGAATTAGAAGTGTATTAGAAGAAACTATGTATGAATAACAAAAAAGAAAAGCCTAAGGCTTTTCTTTTTTGTTATTTTGTAGGAATATCTTTTAATGCTTGATAATTTCCTGATTGTAATTGTAGAGAAATATCTGTATAACATAAAGGTTTATCATAAAGATAGCCTTGCGCATTTTGACATCCAACATCAAGTAGAAAAAGTGCTTGTCCAACAGCTTCAACACCTTCAGCAATTACATTGATATCCAAACAATGAGCAAGCTCAATGATTTTTTGAATAAGAACAACAGAACGTTTATCAATCATGCAATCATGAACAAAAGATTTATCGATTTTAAGAATATCAGGTTCTATATTTTTCAAAAGACTTAATGAAGAATAACCATTTCCAAAATCATCGATGGAGATTTTAATACCATATCCTTTTAATTTATGAAGAAATTCCACTAAACGTCCATATTCTTCTTCGTTAATATTTTCAGTGATTTCTATTTCGATATATGAGGTGGATATGCCGGCATCTTGAATAATATTATACACAGTTTCTTCGATGGAAGGAACATAAAGGTCTTTGCGTGACATATTTACAGAAACAATAGGGGGATTAAGTCCTTGGTCAAGCCATGATCGAATATCGGAACATGTTTTCTTTAAAATAAAAAGGTCTAATTGTGGAATCATAGCATTGGCCTCAATAATAGGAATAAAGCGGTCAGGAAATATGATTTCATCGTTATGAATCCAACGAACCAAAGCTTCTAAGCCTATAATTTCACCAGTTGGGATATGAACTTTAGGTTGATAAAAAGGAATGAATTCCTCAGCATCAAGACATTTTCTAAAAGATCCAATGACTTTTTTTGTCCATGAGAAATAATCATAAAGTTTATCAGAATAATATACATTTTTTTGGTAAAGTTTGGTTTTGGCAAATTGTAAAGCATTTAAAGCACGGTCAATACGCATATCTAGAGAAGCTTCATCTAAATCATCGGGACAAATTCCACACCATGCGGATACATGAAAAAGTCGATCGGGATAACCTGGAAAATCTGTTAAAATAATATCGTCAATATAATCAAGAAATTCATCTAAGTGTTGTTTTTTTAAAAGAACAAGAAAATTATCTCCACCTAATCGAGCTAAGAATTCGTCTTTTTTTATTAAAGAAGTTAGCTTTTGAGAATATTTAATAATTGCTAAGTCACCTATTTGAGAGCCACCAACTTGATTAATATATTTAAAATTTTGAAGGTTCAAAAAAAGAACCGCATAAGCATTGGAATAGCCAGTGGCTTGTAACTTACTATAATATTCTTCTAAAGATTTTAGATTGGGAAGCTTGGTTTGAATGTCATAATGAGTCATTAAATTAATATAGTCGCATAGATGCATACGACTAAAATATAGATATAGAAGATCTGAAAAAGCCTGATAGGCTGAATGATAATCAGAATTCATGGTATTAACATCAATAGGAGAAATTTCGATAAAAACTTCTCCTATTGATGCATTAGTGTATGTATATGTAAAATGTTGATTTAAATCATAAGAACTAAAATTATCGTAAATAGTTACGCGATCTTCGACAGTAGTGTCGATTGTTATATCAGACGAAAAGTTATTTATGATACTACAATTAGCAATGTTCAACTTTTCGCATAAAGCTGAAGCTTCTGTAAGAAAATCAGTATCTAAATTAAAGTTTGTATTAACGCGATTTAGAAAAGAAAATATCTGGTTATATATAATTGTAGTCGTCACCTTGTTGTTACCTCCATTTTGATATTCTACAAGTTAAGTATATCAAAAAAAAGAAGAAAAGTGAACGAAAATATATAAAATAAAAATACTTGATAAATTTAATGAATACAAAATATGGTTATTATCCTAATGAAACATCGAGAACCATCATAACACAAAATCCAATAGCAAAGCCCCATGTCGCGATATTAGAATGTTCGCCCTGAGATGCTTCTGGTAAAAGCTCTTCTACAACGACATAGATCATTGCACCGGCGGCAAAACATAAAAGATAAGGCAGGATTGGAATCATAATTGATGCAATTAATATTGTTATAATTGCAGCAATTGGTTCAACAATACCAGATAAAGTTCCCTGTACAAATGCTTTCTTACGAGAAAGTCCTTCTGCTTTTAATGGCATGGATATAATAGCACCTTCTGGGAAGTTCTGAATGGCAATACCAATGGATAAAGCAATGGCTGCAGCAAAAGTTACAGAATCAACACCAGCTAGCATACCAGCAAAAGCAACTCCAACAGCCATACCTTCTGGAACATTATGTAAAGTAACGGCTAATACGAGCATTGTGGATTTTTTTAGTTTGGTTTGTGGTCCTTCTGGGTCGGAACTTCCTAAATGTAAATGAGGAATCAAATGATCCATTCCAAATAAGAAAGTAATTCCTATCATAAACCCGACTAATGCGGGAATAAAGGATAATTTTCCCATATCTTCTGACATATCTATTGCAGGTATAATTAAGGACCATACAGATGCAGCAACCATAATTCCTGAAGCAAAACCTAATAACATTTTTTGAATGGTGTCATTTATTTTATCCTTCATAAAAAACACGCATGCAGAACCTAAAGTGGTTCCTAAAAAAGGCAACATAAGACCTATAAAAGTTTCCATATAATTCCTCCTAAAATTCTTGTATATATTGTAAAGTATAGAATATTGAACGAAAAAAAACAATCTTTTTATTGTAAGTTATAGAATATAAAAGTTGAAAGTGTTATTATGTAAATAAAAAAGTGGGGAGGAACAATGAAAAAATTAGGACTTGTTGGTGGAATGGGAGCAGAATCAACATTGGTGTACTATCATGATATTGTATATGGTGTATATGAAAAAATGGATAAAAAAATATTTCCTTCAATTGTAATTGATAGTGTTAATTTATTGGATGTCTTGATTTTTGCAGAAAAAGATAAACAAAAATTAATTGAACTTATGGTAGAGTCAATAGAAAATCTTGTATCTGCTGGAGCCGAAATAATAGCAATGACATCGAACACTTCACATTTAGTATATGAAGAAGTTAAGGTAAAAGTATCTGTCCCTATGGTAAGCATATTAGAAACAACATGTAATCAAGCATTGCAATGTGGTTATCATAAAATTGGTTTATTAGGGACAATATTTACAATGGAAAGTGAATGTTTTCAGCAACCATTTCAACAGGCAGGTATTCAAATTGTGACACCGGATCAAACTATAAAAGAATATGTGAATGATAAAATAATTTATGAATTAGAGCAAGGAATTGTAAAACCAGAAACACAAAAAAGATTTATTAAAATTATAGAGAAAATGAAAAAAGATCAAGGGATTGAAGCCGTTGTTTTAGGATGTACAGAGTTGCCGCTTTTATTCAAGGGAGTAAGTACACCTGTGGAATGCTTAGATACTATGGCGATTCATATAAAGACGTTGATTAATAGTATAATAGATGAGGATAAAATATGAAATATTATATAGTGGATGCATTTACAGATGAATTATTTTCAGGAAATCCTGCAGGAGTATGTGTCTTAGAAAATGAGATATCGTATGATAATATGTTAAATATTGCTGCAGAAAATAATCTGTCTGAGACTGCTTTTTTATTAAAAAAAGAGGTTGGGTATCATATTCGCTGGTTTACTCCTGAAACAGAATTTGATTTATGTGGACATGCAACTTTAGGAGCGAGTTATGTTGTATTAAATTATTTGGAGCCGGAAATGGAAGAAGTTGTATATAGTTCTATGAGTGGAAAATTAAAAGTAACTCATGAAGAAGATAAATATATATTGGATTTTCCAAAGAGGGAACCTGTGCAAATAGAAATCACGTCAAATATGCAAGAAGCATGTAGTGAAAAAATCATAAATGCATATCAATCTAGGGATCTTTTTCTGGAATTAGAGAATGAAGATGCAGTAAAAAATATGATTCCCAATTATACGAAGTTTTGGGAGATTAATCAAAGACCGGAGTTTGGTGTAATTATTACATCTAAGGGATATCATTGTGATTTTGTGTCTAGATATTTTTCGCCGAATTCCATTGTAAAAGAGGATCCTGTAACAGGGTCAGCACATTGTTCTTTGATACCATTTTGGGGTAAAAAGCTAGGTAAAAAAAGAATGGTTGCAAAACAACTTTCTAAACGTGGGGGAATCATTCATTGTGAAGAATTGAAGAATAGAGTGAAGATAGGAGGGAAAGCGGTGTGCTATTTAGAAGGTGAGATTCATATATAATTTTAAACGGAAAAAAACATCCGTTGGAGGACGGATGTTTTGTTTATTTTATAGGGAGTATAAAAAAATGAAAAAGATTTTTTTTGTTTTCAAAAGAATGATGTGTTCTTTTGATATAAATATCATAACAAAGGTTTATGAAAAAGCTGTGGCTTTCGAATGAAGTTTTAATGAAGAAATTATGAATAGATTATGAATAAAAGGTATCGTAAAAGTTTAAGAAACAAAGAGGATATAGTATAGTACTTAATAAATACCATTATATGGCTTAAAGAGAGACGGACAGAAATTAATTATTCGTATAAATATCTAAAGGAGAAACAGACAATGAAATATTTAGGATCATGTCTTTGCAATAAAGTTACATTTCAAATAGAAGGAGATTTTGAAAGTTTTTATTTATGCCATTGTGGCAGATGTCGCAAAGATACAGGGTCAGCACATGCAGCTAATCTGTTTTCTACGACAGCAAAGTTAAGGTGGTTGACTGGGCAAGAAAATATTAAAACTTTTAATTTTCATTCAGAGGGGCACATAAAAAGTTTTTGTTCAAATTGTGGTTCAGCCTTACCGAATATACAAATGGATGGTAAATTATTAGTTGTTCCTGCAGGAAGTCTTGATAGTGATATAAATATAAAACCACAAGGACATATCTA
>JBFHFI010000089.1:0-8999 GCA_041583675.1 Butyrivibrio sp.
AGTATTATTTCTATTGGAGAGGGTGTTTTTGTTTTTTGCAGCCATGGTTGTTGGCTTTATTTTTAGTAAAAATAAGGGAAGTTAGATAAATAGGTACTACATCTAAGGGGGACTTTTCCTACTCCGTCAAAGAGCGTATCTCTATAATGTAATTTTAAAAAAGTTAGAATTTATAGCGAAACAGTATTGTACTGCTTCGTTATTTTTAGCTTATTTGACTAAATCTATTGGCATAAAAATTTGTTCAATATAGTTTTTACTTAAGTATTTGATTTATTTATTTTGTAATATTTAAGTATTGGAAATTTCCTTTAGAGCTTTGCTCTTGTGGTAGGATAAGCATAGTAAATAAAAACTTAATATGCTATAATTATACATATTGTAACAAGGAGATTATTATGATTAAAATAAATGAAAATGTGTTTTTTATTACAACAGAGACAACAGAATATATCTTTAGAATATCTACACGAGGTTATTTAGAACATATTTATTATGGACAACGTCTTGATATTTTGGATATAACGCCTTTAGAAGATAAATATGAGTTTACACCAGGAAATATGATAACAATAGAAGATCGTAAACCAATTAGTCTTGAATTTTTTAGAACAGAATATTCAACCAAAGGAAAAGGTGATGTTAGAGAGGTTATGCTTGATATTTCTCACGGAGATGGAAGTAGAACAAGTGAATTTATATATGATAGTCATGAAATATTTAATGGAAAATATAAAACAGGAGAATTGCCGTCTTCTTATGCAGAGGAACAGGAAGCAGTTACTTCGTTAAAGGTAAAATTAATAGATAAAAATAGTAATACTATTATGAATCTCTTATATGGTTGTTTTGAAAAAAGTAACATTATTACAAAATCATTAGAAATTATAAATAAAGACAATGAACCAATTGTAATACAAAAATGCTTGAGTAATCAATTAGATTTAGGGGAGTTTAAATCGTATGATTTTATTTCTTTTCATGGACATTGGATTAATGAAATGAATCAGACTCGTAGACCTATTCTTCCAGGAGGATTAGTGAATACATCTTATTGTGGAAGTTCTTCTAATAGAGTAAATCCATTTTGTATGATTAGTGAACGCGATGCTACGGAAGAACATGGTGATGTTTATGGTTTTAATTTAATATATAGTGGAAATCACTATGAATCTGTGAATGCAGATATTAGTGGAAGAATACGATTTTTACAAGGAATTAATGTTGAAGAATTTCAATGGATATTAAACAAAGACGAATTTTTTGTGGCACCAGAAGCGGTAATGTCTTTTTCTAGTAACGGATTTCAGGAAATTTCAAAGAATATGCATATGTTTGTAAATCAAAACATAGTTCGTGGTCCATGGAAGCAAAAAGAGCGACCAATATTGATTAATAGTTGGGAATCTTTTTATTTTGATATCAATGAAAAGAAGTTGTATGATTTGGCAAAACAGTCATCTAATTTAGGAATTGAATTATTTGTAATTGATGATGGATGGTTTGAAGGAAGGAATGATGATACAAGTTCATTAGGAGATTGGAAAGTTGATTCTAAAAAGTTTCCCAAAGGATTAAAGCATTTTGGAGATAAAATTAATAAACTAGGAATGGAATTGGGTATATGGGTTGAACCAGAGATGGTTAATGAAAATAGTCAATTATATAGAAATCACCCAGAATATGTTGTTTCAATTCCAGGACAAGAACAGGCGTTGGGTCGAAATCAAATGTTCTTAAATTTAACCATGTATGAAGTACAGGAATATATTATTAATTCATTAAGAGCTCTTTTTCAATCTGCAAAGATAACTTATGTGAAATGGGATATGAATAGAGTATTTTCAGATGTGTATGCAAATAATTTATCAAAAGATCAACAATTAGAGTTTCCTCATAGATATATTTTGGGATTATATCGAGTTTTGGATGTTTTGACAAAAGAATTTCCAGAGATTTTATTTGAAAATTGTGCATCAGGTGGAAATCGTTTTGATTTAGGAATGCTTTGTTATATGCAACAATCTTGGGCATCTGATAATACTGATCCGAGATGTAGAATAGATATTCAATCAGGATATAGTTATGGATATCCATCTTCAGTAATAGGAGCACATGTTTCTCAAAGTCCAAATCATCAGACGCTGAGAAAAACATTAATTGATACTAGATTTGATGTTGCTGCATTTGGTGTATTGGGATATGAATGTGATTTTAAAGATTGTTCGTCATTTGAATTATCTCAAATAAAAGAACAAATACTTTTTTATAAAAAATATCGAAAAATTTTTCAGTATGGAGACTTTTATCGAATTAAGAACAATGAAAATCATTTAGAGTGGATGGTTTTTGATAAAGAAAGAGATCAAGGAATTATTTTATTTTATAAAAAACAAGTGATACCGGGTAGTGCATATGACCATATTAATTTTAAAGGAGTAAACGAGGATCATTCTTATGTTGTAAAAAATAGAAAAATATTCTTTAGTATCAAGGAGGTAGGTTCGTTAATTAATGCAATTACACCGATTCATATTCGCATGAATTCACCAATTCATAATATTCTGGATCGTGTAAAACATATGGAAAGTGAAGTGCAAGAAACAAAAACTTCAGGTAAAGTTATGATTAGAATGGGGATGAACTTAAATGAAGGATTTGCGTGTCGTGGATTTAATGAAAATATAAGATTTATGTCAGATAATGGGACAAGGATGTATGTAGTTGGTAACTCTGAAAAATCAGAGGGATGAGGAGTATGAAGAATGAATGAAAAATTCGATATTTTAAAAGAAATAATTCAAAAAAGTGAAAATATTGTATTTTTTGGAGGAGCGGGAGTTAGTACGGAAAGTGGAATTCCGGATTTTAGAAGTGAGGATGGTATTTATAATACCAAATACAAGTATCCACCAGAAATAATTTTAAGTCATACATTTTTTTTAGAGCATCCAGATGAGTTTTATAAATTTTATAGAGATAAGATGCTATATGATAATACTGAACCGAATAATGCACATTATGCGATTTCTGAGTTAGAAAAACAAAATAAATTAAAAGCTATTATTACTCAAAATATTGATGGCTTACATCAAAAAGCAGGAAGTAAAAATGTAATTGAACTTCATGGTACAGTTATGAAAAATCATTGTATGAAATGTGGACGTTTTCACACCAAAGAGGACATTAGTAAAAGTGAAGGTATTCCTAGATGTCATTGTGGTGGTATTATTAAACCTGATGTTGTTTTGTATGAAGAAGGTCTGGATAATAGACTAATAAACGATGCAGTTAATTATATTTATGGGGCAGATGTTTTAATTGTTGCAGGTACATCTTTGAAAGTATATCCTGCAGCAGGATTAATAGATTATTATAAAGGGAATAAATTAATTTTAATAAATAATTCAGAAACATCAAAAGATGAAAATGCAGATCTTGTAATTCGTGAAAAAGTTGGAGAAACATTGCATTATTGTGTACAAGAATAAATGATAAAAATGGAGAAGAACATGAAGTTACAAACAATGATTAAAATTATTAAATTTGTTGTAGTTTTAAATATTATTGGGATTTTAGTTATAATTGGATTAATTATTGTATTTGTAAAGTAAATTCAAAATTTTTCAATTATATTTAACATAGTTGCAATTGTAACTATGTTTTTTTTTGTATTTTTATATATATTGTACACTTTATAGTGTGATTAATAGAAAGTTTGTTATAAATATGACAATTTACACTTGAAAAAATATGCAAAGGACGTTAAAATATAATCGGTAGAAATTGCGATTAAAATTTATATACGGAGGTCTGAATTATGAGCATTACAGCACAGATGTCAGCGATGAAGAGAATTGAAGCTCTTCTTGACGACAAAAGTTTTGTTGAAATAGGTGCACTTGTTAACGCAAGAAGTACAGATTTCAATATGACAAACATGGACACTCCAGCAGATGGTGTCATCACAGGATATGGTACTATTTATGGAAGCCTAGTATATGTATTTAGCCAAGATTCTTCTGTTTTAAACGGATCAATTGGAGAAATGCATGCAAAGAAAATTATTTATCTTTATGAATTAGCCTTAAAGATGGGAGCACCTATTGTTGGTATGATAGATTGCGCCGGATTAAGATTACAAGAAGCAACAGATTCACTAAATGCTTTTGGTGAGATTTATCTGAAACAGGTATTGGCATCAGGAGTTGTTCCTCAAATTAACGCTATATTTGGGACAAGTGGTGGTGGTCTTGCAACCATGGCTGCATTAACAGATTTTACATTTATGGAAGAATCAACAGCTAAATTATTTGTAAATAGTCCAAATGCAATTCAGGGTAATTACACAGCGAAAATGGACACATCTTCATGTGATTATCAAGCAACACAAGCAGGTACTGTTGACTTTACGGGAAATGAATTAGATATTATTCAAGAAATGAGAACATTGATTCAGATTCTACCTTCAAATAATGAAGATGAAATTATCACTGAATGTACAGATGACCTTAATAGAAATTGTTCTAATTTACAAGCGTATAAAGAGGATTCAGCGAGTGTACTTTCATTAATTTCTGATAATAATTTCTTTATGGAAACAAAAAAAGATTATGCCAGAGATATGGTAACAGGATTTATTAAGTTAAATGGTTCAACAATTGGAGCTTTTGGTAATAGAGCGAAAGTTTTTGAAGATGGAAAAGTGACTTGTGAATTTGAAAAGAAATTAACACCAGAAGGTTGCATTAAGGCAGCAGAATTTGTTGAATTTTGTGATGCTTTTAATATTCCAGTGTTATCTCTTACCAATATAAGTGGATATATTGCAACAGAAGCAAGTGAAAAAACTATGGCGAAAGCAACAGCTAAATTAGTTTATGCAATTGCAAATGCATCAGTTCCTAAAGTAAATGTTATTATGGAAGAAGCTTTTGGAAGTTCTTATATTGCTATGAATAGTAAAGCTATAGGAGCGGATGTTACTTATGCATGGAGTAATGCATCCATTGGAATGATGGATCCGGCAAAAGCAGCCTTGATTATGTACGAGAAAACTCCAGATTTAATAGAGGAAAAAACTGCCGAATATAACACATTACAGACAAGCGCTATTTCAGCGGCTAAAAGAGGTTATATAGATAGTATTATTGAAGCTGAGGATACTAGAAAATATGTTGTAGGTTCTTTTGAAATGTTATATTCCAAAAAAGTATCTACAGTTAGTAAAAAACATGGAACAGTATAGTGAGGTGGTTTTATGATATTATTAGAAACTTTTAGTGAAAAAATGGAAATTGCTTCAGTTAATAGTCTTATCTGTATCTCAGTTGTTTTTTTTGTTTTAATATTTATGTCATTTCTAATTAGTCTTTTCATTCATGTTTATAGAGCAGAACAAAAGATTAAAGATAAAAAATCAATAAAAGCAGAAGAAAAAAATATACCGGATGAAGGTATTGATAAAGCTATTTCACATATCCAGTCAAATGAAGAAAGTTTGTTAACAGATGACTTAGAACTTATTGCAGTAATTGCTTCTGCAATAGCTTCATCTACAGGCACTTCAACAGACGATTTTGTTGTCAAATCTATTAGAAAAGTAAACAAGAGTAAATGGCAAAACGCTTAAAACTCAGGAGGATAAAAAATGAAAAATTACACAATTACAGTAAATGGAAATGTATATGATGTTACAGTAGAAGAAGGAGCTACAACAGGGACTTCTGTTGGAAGTGCACCTGTATCTGCACCTGTAACTGCGGCACCTCCTGTTGTTGCGGATCCAAAACCAGCGGCATCTACAACAGAAGGAAATGTCAAAGTAAATTCACCTATGCCAGGAAAGATTATTGCAGTAAAAGTTAAAGTAGGAGATGCTGTTGCAAAAGGACAAGTATTGGTAGTTCTTGAAGCTATGAAAATGGAGAATGACGTTGTGGCTTCAGCAGCAGGAACAGTTGCAAGTATTAATGCAGTAGCTGGAGGATCAGTTGAAGCTGGAGAAGTACTTGTAACATTAAATTAATATTGGAGGTCAATAAATGGATTCTTTTGTAAATACATTACAAAACCTATTCAATCAAACAGGATTTATGACATTATCTTGGCAGAATCTTATTATGATTGGCGTAGCGTTAGTGTTCTTGTATCTGGCAATAGCCAAAGGGTTTGAACCTCTTTTGTTAGTTCCTATTTCTTTTGGTATGTTGTTAGTTAATTTGTATCCAGACATTATGCAAACAGTGGAAGAAGCAAATGCAGCGGGTAATGCAGCTGGAGGTTTGCTATATTATTTCTATTTGCTTGATGAATGGAGTATATTACCGTCCCTTATTTTTCTAGGTGTCGGAGCAATGACGGACTTTGGTCCTCTTATTGCAAATCCAAAGAGTTTTCTCCTTGGAGCAGCAGCACAAATTGGTATATTTAGTGCATATTTTATGGCTATTATTTTTGGATTTGCACCAAAGGCTGCGGCAGCGATTTCAATTATTGGTGGAGCAGATGGACCAACCTCTATCTTTTTGGCAGGAAAATTAGGACAGACAGAATTAATGGGGCCAATTGCGGTAGCTGCATACTCATATATGTCTTTGGTTCCAATTATTCAACCACCGATTATGAGATTACTTACTACTAAAAAAGAAAGATCAATTAAAATGGAACAGTTACGTCCTGTTTCAAAGTTAGAAAAGATTTTATTTCCAATTATTGTTACAGTAGTAGTTGTAACATTACTCCCAACAACGGCTCCTCTTGTAGGTATGTTTATGTTAGGTAACTTAATGAAAGAATCAGGAGTTGTAAAACAACTTGCTGAAACAGCTTCCAATGCATTAATGTATATTGTTGTTATTTTGTTAGGTACTTCTGTTGGAGCTTCAACAAGTGCGGAAAACTTTTTGAATGTAACAACACTTAAGATTGTTGCACTTGGTTTGATTGCATTTGCAATTGGAACAGCAAGTGGTGTTATATTCGGAAAAATTATGTGTAAATTAACAGGAGGAAAAGTAAATCCGCTTATTGGTTCAGCAGGTGTATCAGCGGTTCCTATGGCTGCACGTGTTTCCCAAAAGGTTGGAGCAGAAGCAGATCCTTCAAATTATTTACTTATGCATGCAATGGGACCTAATGTAGCAGGTGTAATTGGAACAGCTGTTGTTGCAGGAACATTTATGGCAATTTTTGGAATTTAAATATTAGATTGATTTATATAAAATAAAGTTACAAAAGGAGGATTAGAAATGGCAGAAGCTAGACCGGTTAAAATTACCGAAACCATATTACGTGATGCCCATCAGTCACTCATAGCTACTAGAATGACTACAGACCAAATGCTTCCTATTATTGAAAAAATGGATAAAGTTGGTTACCATGCTGTAGAATGTTGGGGTGGAGCCACATTTGATGCATCTTTAAGATTCTTAAAGGAAGATCCATGGGATAGATTAAGGCAATTAAAAGATGGTTTTAAAAATACAAAGTTACAAATGCTTTTTAGAGGTCAGAATATATTAGGATATAGACATTATGCAGATGATGTAGTTGAATATTTTGTTCAAAAATCAATTGCAAATGGAATTGATATTATTCGTATTTTTGATTGTTTAAATGATTTAAGAAATTTACAAACAGCAGTTAGTGCTGCCAATAAAGAAAAAGGTCATGCACAAGTTGCATTATCATACACTTTAGGGGATGCCTATACCCTTGAATATTGGCAAAAAATGGCTAAAAATGTAGAGGAAATGGGTGCAGATTCTATTTGTATCAAAGATATGGCAGGATTACTTCTCCCTTATGAAGCTACAGAATTAGTAAAAGCATTAAAAGCAGGAACAGACCTTCCTATAGAGTTGCATACACATTATACATCTGGTGTGGCTTCTATGACTTATTTAAAGGCCGTAGAGGCAGGTTGTGATATCATTGATACTGCGATGTCACCAATGGCAATGGGAACGAGTCAACCAGCTACAGAGGTATTGGCTAAAACATTTGAAGGAACACCATTCGACCCACATTTTGATCAGATTTTACTTGCAGAAATTGCAGATTATTTCAGACCAATGAGAGAAGAGTGGATTAAATCTGGACAAATGAATACAAAAGTACTTGGCGTGGATATTAAAACTTTACTTTATCAGGTGCCGGGAGGAATGCTTAGTAATCTTGTTTCTCAATTAAAAGAGATGCATGCAGAAGATAAATACAATGAAGTTTTGGCAGAAGTACCAAGAGTAAGAAAAGATTATGGAGATCCACCATTGGTTACACCTTCTAGTCAGATTGTTGGAACTCAAGCGGTTTTAAATGTTGTAGCCGGTGAGAGATATAAAATGATTACGAAGGAGTCAAAAGCACTTTTGGGTGGACATTATGGTCAGACAGAACATCCAGTGAATGCGGAAATTCAGAAAAAAGCACTTGGTGATGAAGAACCAATTACATGTAGACCAGCTGATTTATTAGAACCAGAACTTGATAAATTAGAAGAAGAAGTAAAACAGTGGAAACAACAGGATGAAGATGTATTAACTTATGCATTATTCCCTCAAGTTGCAACCGATTTCTTTAAATACAGAGAAGCGCAACAGTCAAAAGTGGATCCAGAAATGGCAAAAGACGGAGCATATCCTGTATAATAGATAAAAGTAGAAAGTCCTCCTCAGAGCAAAGCTCTTGCGGCGGAATATTGAAAGTCCCCCTCAGAGCAAAGCTCTTGCGGCGGAATATTAAAAGTCCCCCTCAGAGCAAAGCTCTTACGGCGGAATATTGAAAGTCCCCCTCAGAGCAAAGCTCTTGCGGCGGAATATTAAAAAATAAATTTGTCCCTCGAAATTCATTTCGAGGGACTTTTTAATGGGGTAATGGAATAATGGAAAGTTCTCTTCAGAGTATTGCTCTTGCGGAGGAATGGTAATATAACATTTTACAATTGATTGCAACAATTCCTATATTCTGATACTATTAATAATAAATAATTATACAAT
>JBFHFI010000090.1:0-8942 GCA_041583675.1 Butyrivibrio sp.
TGCAGAAAATCCAACTTTATCACATCTTTCTTCATATCTAGCCTTCCACTCAGGTTCTGTAAGATCTTCTGGCTCATAATTTGCTGTATCCATATAATTTACTTTACAAGCAAGGCATGCATCCATTATTGTCAAATCTTGATAAGGGAGTGCAATATTCATTACAAGGTCTGGCTGTACTTTTTGAATTAATGCAATTAATTCTTGAATATTATCTGCATCTACTTGCTCCGTTGTTATTTTTGTTGTTGTTGTTTTTTCTAACTTTGCTTTTAATGCATCACATTTTGATATCGTTCTACTTGCAATGCATATTTCTCCAAATACTTCACTATTCTGACAGCATTTACTAATTGCAACAGTTGCAACCCCTCCACACCCAATTACTAATGTTTTTTTCATATTAATCTCCTTTTCAATTTAAAATTTATATTTCTTGCTCTACATTTTTCAATAAGTCTTCAACATATGCTGGAAGGTAAAATGCACCTTTATGCAATGTTGTTGTGTAATATTTACACGTTAATCCTCTTAAATTCCATCTTGTTTCATTTAAATCTTTTAATGGATGATATTTTTTGGAAGCGAATCCAAATAACCAATGTCCTGATGGATACACCGGGATATGCGCCTGATAAACTCTACTAATTGGAAATGACTTCACTATTCTTTGATGTGCCCTTTGACATGCTTTTGCATCTTCATCATAAAATGGACTTTCATGTTGATTCACCATTATTCCATCCGATTTAAGGGCTTTATAACAATTTCCATAAAACTCTTTGGTAAATAATCCTTCCCCTGGTCCAAAAGGATCTGTAGAATCCACAATAATTAAATCATAATAATCTTGTTTTGCTCTAACATATTTCAAACCATCTTCATAATATATTTGAACACGATTATCATCAAATTTACAGGCTGTCTTTGGTAAATATTCTTTACATACTTCTACAACTAATTCATCAATTTCCACCATATCAATCTGTTCAATTTCAGGATATTGGGTTAGTTCTCTTATAACCCCACCATCTCCTGCACCTATTACCAAAACTTTACGTACATCAGGATGAACTGCCATGGGTACATGTACAATCATTTCATGATATATAAACTCATCTTTTTCTGTTAACATAATAAATCCGTCCAATGTTAAAAATCTACCAAATTCATAAGAATCAAAAACATCAATTCTTTGAAATTCACTTTTTCCACTATATAATTGCTTATCTACACGTATGGAAAATTTCACATTAGGGGTATGATTTTCTGAAAACCAATATTCCATTAAAGTTCTCCTTTCAAAACGGCCAAACGTTCTATTTCTGGATTTTCAGGTCCAGTAATCGTACAACCTTTTTCCTTAGCATATTGAATATATGCCAATATCTCATCTGTTATTTTTTCCCCTGGCGCTAAAATCGGAATACCAGGAGGATAACACATTACAAACTCACTGCAAACTCTACCTGTTGTATCTTCTATACCAAGTGACTCTTTTTCCGCATAAAAGGCATCTTGTGGCGATACTATAACTTGTGGTTCAATATATTCTTGTATTACAATTCCTGTTCTTTCTTTTCCAAACTTTCTTCGCACTTCACTTAAAGCACTGACCAAACGCTCAATTTCTCTTGGGCGATCCCCAATTGAAAGATAAGCCAAAAAATTCCCTAAATCTCCAAATTCTATCTGAATATCATATTCATCTCTTAATAAATCATATACTTCTATTCCAGCCAAACCAATCTCTAGTGTATTCACAGCTAATTTTGTTTCATCAAAATCAAAAATAGAATCTCCATTAATTAATTCTTTTCCAAATGCATAGTATCCACCAATTTGATTAATTTCATCTCTTGCATACTTAGCTAATCGCGCTACTTGTTCAAAAACATTCTTTCCTTTTAATGCTAAATTCCTTCTAGATATATCCAAACTAGATAACAGTAAATACGACCCACTCGTCGTCTGTGTTAAATTTATAATTTGTCTTACATGCCCTTGTTGCATCTTTGGACCAATTAATAATAATGAGCTCTGTGTTAAGCTTCCACCTGATTTATGCATGGATACAGCTGCCATATCAGCACCTGCTTGCATCCCAGAAATAGGCATATTATTTCCAAAATAAAAATGCGTTCCATGCGCTTCATCTACCAAACATAACATATTATGATTATGCGCCAATGTTACAATACTTTTTAGATCAGAACATATTCCATAATATGTTGGATTATTTACAAGGATGGCCTTTGCATCTGGATTGTTCTCTATTGCTTTTTCTACCGACTTCACACTCATGCCCAAAGGAATTCCTAATCTTTCATCATTCTCTGGATTTACATACACTGGAATTGCTCCACAAAGAACCATTGCTCCCATTACACTTCTATGAACATTCCTAGGTAGAATAATTTTATCTCCTCGTTTTGCAACCGATAAAATCATACTTTGCACCGCAGAAGTAGTTCCTCCAACCATTAGGAAAGCATATGCAGCTCCAAATGCTTCTGCAGCTAACTCTTCTGCTTCTCGAATAACCGATATAGGATGGCATAAATTATCCAAGGGTTTCATAGAATTTACATCCATACCTACGCATTTTTCTCCTAATAACTCTACAAGTTCTGGATTCCCTCTGCCTCTTTTATGTCCAGGTACATCAAATGGTACCACTCTTTTTTGTTTAAACTCTTCTAAAGCATCTGCAATTGGTGCCCGTTCTTGATTATTCATAAATCACCTTTCAATTAGAATTATATATTTATTCTATACCACTTTTATATATTTCCATCATTTCACTTTTTATATTATTTACAATCTCTGTTCTCGTGTCCAATGGTAATTGATTTACATCTGTTTTAAATAAATAATTTTGCAATTCAATTTCTTTCACCATCATCCTAGTATGAAATAAATTTGCCTGTGCTAGATTAATATCTGTTGCAGCATATTGATTTAAAATTTTCCGATCTATATATTCTTGAATAGAATCTATTTTATGATCCAAAAATAATTTATCTCCATTATAAGCTCTTGTAAATCCTCTAACTTTATAGTCCATTACTATAATATCTGAATCAAAAGAGGAAATCAAATAATCCAAGGTTGATAAAGGCGTGATTTCACCACATGTAGCTACATCTATATCTACTCGAAAGGTTGCTAAACATGTTTCAGGATGATATTCCGGATAAGTATGTACTGTCACGTGGCTCTTATCCAAATGTGCTAATTGTGTTTCTCCCATTGGAATTAATAAATCCTCTGCTACTAAAATGGTAACAGAAGCTCCTTGAGGTTCATAATCCTGACTCGCTATATTAAGAACTCTTGCACCTATCATTTCTGTTAATGTTGTCAATATCTGTGTTAATCTTTCTGAATTATATTGTTCATCTATATATGATATATAGTCCCTTTGCTCTCTTTCTGTTTTTGCATAACATACATCATATATATTAAAACTTAATGATTTCGTTAAATTATTAAACCCATATAACTTTAGTTTTTCACTCATATAATCTCCTATTACATCAAAAAAAGGGTAATGCGCCAAAGCACATTACCCGTAAAAATCATTTAATCTCTCATATTCTAATAAGTTAAGATATCTCTATCTTAATATCAAACATCCACCGCAAGAACAAACTCTAAGGGGAACTTTCAAATCAATTCTATAACAAATTGTCCTATTATAATGAGATTACAGAGCTTATATAGCAAATACTTACTTTTACTACTCTATTGACCGTTTTACAAGTTGATGAACGCTTAGGCGTACTGGTTATAAAGTAACCAACTTATAAAATTGAGCTTCTAACTCAATCAATGATGATAATTAAAATCTTTATCATTCGGCAGTTGACCTGGCTGTCCGTATGGCCTTAACTCAAAAATGAGTAGTCAAAAAATATTTGCATGAATCTGTTAAAACTCATACTATATACTATTAAATATTACATATTGAATTCTTAAAGTCAAGAACTTTCTTAGATAGCGTAAATTTACTGTAGGATTTAATTGGGCAGAGAATTCCCTTGATGTGTTTCAGATTCAACTTCTGTTCACACTATACCTACTTCTTATTCTTTTTACAATCCCCAAATATGATTTTTAAAATAAGCTATCTTTTTTACTTCTGGAAATGGAATGCTATGTGTCATCCTTTCTACATAACGTTGTTCTTCCGTTAATCTTTTACTTTCCGCTCGAAACATTTCACTACTTAGATAGATTCTTTCTTCCTCTGCTCCAGCAGCTATAGGTAATTCTTGTTTTTGTAATCTCACTAACTCTAGCATATTTCCTTGATTTGCTTTATAAACGCGCAGTTTTGACATTTGGTGAACACCTTTTTTACTCCATCCTAACGGTCTAGAACTCATTCTATCTGCATAAATATGGCTCACATGACCTTCTGCACTGCAACCTACTTGTGCTCCTTTATTTCGAAGTCCCTGCATGATTCCATCCCAATGACCTAAGATATAGGACATACTTGTTTCTACTTTCCTTCTCTGACTTTCTGTTTCTGTTACATATAAAATCTTTTCAAACGTAGCTACAGCCAACCATTTAGCCCTTTTATGAATGGCATGATATAATTCGCTTCTTGCATCACCTGCGGAATCTAATAGATGCGAAGTTGCAGCTATGATATATTTTTGCATATGGAATTTATCTAAAACAAAGGTGGATCCTGCAATCCACTTTCGTCCGCTTTTAATCCAGGAAGCTCCATCACCATTAATATAAATATGCTTGATTTTACTCACATCATAAGTCGTCTGAATATACTCATATATTTCACGCCAGAACTGTTCTACCCCTTTGCTACCCTCATAAATTCCACCAAAATATTTTGGTTCTATTAACTGCATTCTTTGACTTTTTGGTGCATCAGGCTCAAGTCCTTCATACACATAAGCTAGTTTTGGCATACTGGTATTGGATCTTGGTTTTACAATGTCTCCCTTTTGTTCTAAATACTGTAGCGAAACGTGATCTTCATCTGCATCAATGTATAGATAATCTACTTGTTTCTTACTTGCTAATTTAGTTTGTAGTGGAAAAAACTTCAAATCATGGATTTTATTTTTTACTGTTTGTTTACTCACGGTATCTGAAATACTAGCCTTCATTCCACCTTTACGATAACTACTATCTACCGCTTCCGCAAGCATTTGAGCCTCTGCATCCTCGGTCATTCTAATATGGCTTTCCAGTCCCATGATTCGATCTAGCAGATACTCACATGCACCGGTTTCTTTATTTTTAAATAAGGTTTTTTCATACTTCACAGTTCCTAGGCTTGTAATTAAGGATGTTTTATCTCGTCTACTAATTACCCAGTCTGACTTGCGAAGGCCACTTGCCCTGAGCTCTTCATCCATACTTTCAAACGTTTCTTTTATAATATCCAATCCAAGACTGACGACTGCATCCGTTACTCCATAAATGAATTCAGCCTGCTTTTCAGGTATCTTAACAAAATCTTCTAAAACTTTTCCTAACTTTTTTACCCCAACTTCTTCAAACTGTTGTATACTTTTAATCATAGAGAACACCCATCCTTTGTTATTTGATTTTTGGTCGTACTTAAATCTTAACACAAAGAAGGTGTTCTCTTATTATTTTTCTAATTAATATCCTACAAAAACTTTACCCTAGCTTCAAATTTAGCCACATAAATTTCCTGTAGAATTGAAATATGCGGAATTTATCCAAATTTTATGCTCTTGTCCCTTGCTTTTTCTCCACCCCAAGGGACAGGTTAAATTTAATTACCGTCTTTGATATTTAAATCAAGATTTTTCCTTATTAAGCAAGCATTATTTTATTTGCAAGTACAGACACAAATACCCCTGCGAACATTTATATAGCAAGGCTATACCCATCGATTAATTTTTAACTATTATTCTAATTTTTCGTTGTATAATTCCTTTAATTTTGATAAAATGAATTATGCAAAAGCAAATCTATTACGCATATGCAAATTAATTTACAAGAAGGAGATTCTATGTCCTATTTAATAACCTCAATCAATGCTGTTTTACCTATCTTTATCATTATTGCTTTAGGTTCTTTTTTAAAACAAAAAAACATAATCACAGATGATTATGTTACCAAATCAATGAAAATAATTTTCAATATTTGTCTTCCTGGAATGCTTTTTATAAAAGTTAGTAATAGTGATATTTCTTTGGTTTTTCAGAAAGACAGTTTGTTTTTTTCAATTATTATTATTCTTATGACTATTTTATTATTTCTGTTTTCAAAACTATTGGCCCACCATATTATAAAAACACCAGCAGACCGAGGCACTTTTGTACAGGGTGCTTACCGAAGCAATTATATTTTCATAGGATATTCGGTTTTATATAATCTATTTGGTGAAACAATTATTTCCAGAATGGCACTTCTTGTTATAATTATAATTCCTCTTTACAATATTCTTGCAATTTTGGTTTTAACAGAACAAAATAGTGATAATAAATCAAAAAATTTAAAGCTTGTTTTTCTAAATATATTAAAAAATCCATTGATTATTGGTATTTTCCTAGGATTTTTATCCTCCATGTTTAAAATAAAACTTCCTATCTTTTTAGATTCAACTTTCAGTCTCTTAGGTGATGTTGCAACCCCTCTTGGTTTACTTGGAATTGGGACTTATATGACATTTTCACAACTGAAATCCGTTCGTACTGAAATAATAGCTGTTTTTTTAAAAACAATCCTATCACCATTTTTAGCTGTCATAGTTGCCTATTTTCTAGGTTTTTCATTTTTAGATACCACACTCATTTTTGTCGTGTTTGGCTCTCCGACTGCTATCACCAGTTTTATTATGGCATCCGCCATGGGTGGAAACAAAAAAATGGCCGCCAACATTGTAATCTTAGGTACCTTTTTTTCACTTTTTACATTCCTTATTGGTTTGACCATCCTTGCAAATTTATTCTCTGTATAAGACAAAATATATAAAAAACAACAATCTGAATCGACCCCCCAAAAGTTAGACTAAAAATGATATGTGTCCAGGATTTCAGGTACATATCAAAATCTAACAATTGAGAGGTCGGTTTTTTTATGGCAAAATACAGTTTTAAATTCCAGAAAAATAGTAAATAAATATAAATTACAAAACAGTAAGATACTGTTTCGCTATAAAATCTAAATTATTGTAGACACATCAAAAGCAGCTCTTTTTTTCATAATAAAAAATAAAATAAGTGCAAAAATAGCCGTTAAAATATTGCTTAATAACATGGCAAACCAAACGCTATACGCTCCCATAAAGGCTAAGTGAGAAAAGAAAATAATACAAGGTACTCTAAATGCATATAATCTTGAAAAAGTAATTAACAGATTAATATGTGTTTTTCCAATACCTGTGAAATAACCAATTACAATTTGAAAAATCCCCCACGGAATAACAGAAACTGAATATACTGAAATTGCATCTAATATATTTTCAAATAATTCCCTATCATTTCCTGCAAACATTTTTGCAAAGGAACTTCTAAATAAAATAATTGAAATTGCAAAAATAGTTGCTATCGTTAGATTTAAAAACATAGCATTTTTAAAACATTTTAATGCTCTTTTTTGATTATTATTTCCAATATTTTGACTTACAATAGTCGCCACTCCACTCCCTAGCCCGCTTAAAGCAGTAAAAAATAAGGAATTAATACGATTGGTACTCCCATATGCAGCCAGCACTGTTTCACCATATTTTATTACAAACCCGTTAATCAATACAAAGCTATAGGACATTGAGCTTTTTTCTATAATAATTGGAATACTTACTTTAAATAAATTTTTTATTATATTATTGTTAAAATAAGCTAGATGTATTGCATTTAAAATTTCTCTTCTATTCACATACACTTCCATTAAAGCCAATAATGTAATCACAATTTGACCAAGAAACGTAGCATATGCTAAAAATATAATTCCTTTTTTAAAAATTATAATAAAACAATAACTAAAGGCCACTTTCACAATAACTGAAATTAAATTTACTTTTAGAACGGTAGATGTGGCCCCTAGTCCGCTTTTATAAGCTATATAAGAACCATTAACAAAAGAAAGTGGAATCGATAATAAAAGTATTTTAAAATAATCATTTCCCACTTCTATAATACTATCTGTGGCCGAAGAAAATCTTAGTACTGGTTCGCTAAATATAATTAAAAAAGTCGCTAATACAATCCCCATAAAGACAGTAACAAAGAACAAGTGAATAATGCTATGGAATACCTCTTCACTTTTTCCTCTTCCAACACTTTGTCCTATAATTGTGGTGCCCCCAACAGTTAACCCCATACTAATGGCTAAAATAATGTTAAAAAATGGGCCTATCATAGTGACTGCGGCAAGTTCTGATTTTCCAATTTGAGCAACTAAAATACCATCAATAAAACTATATGCACTAAAAATAAAACTACTTAGCATAAGCGGAATAGATATTTTCAATAAAACATAGAACATATTAGCTTCTAAAATAAAAGTTCTCTTGTCTATCTTTTCTTTTTTTTTCATTTCACACTTCTTTTCCATTCTAAAATATAATTATATCTGTATATACTAAGAGCTGAAAACCACATGAAAATTGTTGTTTTCAGCTCTCTTAAAGCTTTTATTTTGATTTTTATAAATAGTTCATTTTATAAGAAATCTTGACCACCATTAATTTGAACAATTTCACCTGTGATAAATGAAGCTTTTTCACTTACCAAAAATCCTATTACAGTTGCCACTTCAGAAGGATCTCCTATACGTTTTAATAAAATATTGTTTTTCCATGAATTAAATACTTCAATATTTGTTTCTTTAATTTGTTTATGGAAAGGTGTATCAATAGTTCCTGGTGACACCGCATTTACACGAATTCCATACTCTGCCAAGTCTTTAGCAAGCGCTCTTGTTAA
>JBFHFI010000091.1:0-8733 GCA_041583675.1 Butyrivibrio sp.
AAGTGCCGTTCTGCT
Organism: Butyrivibrio sp.; assembly: GCA_041583675.1. Lineage (GTDB taxonomy): Bacteria > Bacillota > Clostridia > Lachnospirales > Lachnospiraceae > Eshraghiella. Next base: position 16 of record JBFHFI010000091.1, read on the forward strand.
GATTCCCAGATTCTTGGTAATTTTCACTTTTGAGTTCCCTGACGTTACCCGGCCAATCATATTCTGCTCCAGTCGATTTATAAACAACGCTCTATTTGGTCAAATCTGTTAACAAATCATAAAAAGCTATTCTGTGCAACTTGCTTTCTGACTTCTCAAGTGTCTGCTTTGACTTACAATTTCCTCAATTTTTATCTATTTTAATCCGCTATTTTGTTTTCATTAGCGCTTGCCTTGACATTATGATTACTTCAAATTTTTCTTTTTTTACACTTACTATTATATTTTTTAAATTAGTCAATTATTAAATTTTACTACTCTGATAGTTTTATATAACTTGAGTATTTACATCAATCCTTAATACACAAGTTACATAATTGTGTTATACGAATATCGCAACCACATACCATTGCATATTATTATAAAAGTGCATATTATTTTTTTAAAATAACATGCACTTTTTATGTTGAATTTTATTTATATGTTTCGAGTCTTCTTAATTGAAAGTACGGTCTCTTTTTTCTCCAAATGGATACTTCTGATAAATCAATTTCTTTAACTATGAGCATTTCTTCTTCGCCTGCTTTGGGTGGCGTTTGGGGACGGTTCTTTTTGATTGATATCTTTACCCTAAAATTAGCGAGTCAGTGAAACACTCCCCATTATCACTTTGATTATGCTTATTTTACAAGAGATAAAATTACTGTATCATTATTTTTATCAATATTAAATATTGAATTATTCGAGTAGCTTACTCAATCAGTAAAATATACACGGTGTCTCTTAAGGCATATAGTTAAACTCTATCTATTGTGATGTTTTTTGATGAAATTGTTAATTCAATATATGAATTTGTTTTATCTGCAAACATCATATGTGCTTCATATCCAGCTTGAGTTTTATACAATTCCTCATAAATCCACCAGCATCCATCTATTGCCTTATCTTCTTGAATAATCGTAGCGTCATGAAATACTATTTTATTATCCTCAGTGAACTCACCACTCGAATCCAATAGGATTATTATGTCTTTCTTCTTTTCAATACTATTCACTTTACAATCGGGAAAGTCAAAGCGTTTCCTCAGATTTTCCGGAATATTTTCTTGTTTCTGAGCTGCTGAAAAATCCCTTAGCACTGTTTGAACCTTAATCTCATTGTCTTTGCTGATCCTCTTTAGTTGTTTAATAATTTCCTTCGTACTATATCCTAATGCGAATACTCTAGGATCAGCTATTTGAGTATAAATTTCCTTGGGAATTTTAGTTTCATTTTCTTTCAATATCATCAATTGCCTATTTTCAAATTCAATCTTACTTTTTTGAATATCAAAAGGACTTCTTAAATCATATGCCTCTACGAGTTTACTAATGTGATTTTTCTGTTCCTCAGGCATTTCATAAATGATCGTATCTTCATCATGAATCTCCTCGCCAGAAATGAATTTATCCGCCCGAATGAATACTGCCCCGTCTTCCTCAAATAATTCACGGGGGTCAAAATCATAAATTTCTCTTTCCTGTTTTAGAAATGATTTTTCCTTTCTCTTTCTCAGTCGATGATATACATTTTCATTTAGTTCACCAGCATCTTTATGTGCACGCAACCCAAAATACAAGTTTGTTAATTGGCATAAATCACACCATTCTTTATTAAGATATCTCACGTCTAACCCCATCCCTCATTGAAAATTTTAATTTTACGTTCTTCTTTTTATTTGCCCTACGTTATCTATATTTCAACCCATTATAAAAGACGGTTTGTTGTGACCCTCTAAATGAGTGCAGAAAGTTCAATCGAGGGTCTTTTTTATGTTAAAAAATATCTTGTTAAAATTACCCCTATCCAAATTACAATCCCAATAAAGAAGTAAATCAAAAACAATTCAGCTTTTCCAGCTACAGAGCCCATATCTTGAGTACCCTTTTCTAATATCCTATAGTTCTCAGTAATATCTGTTCCTACAGTATCATAAATGGATGTTGCTACTAAATAAGTGCTATGAAATGGTTCGTCAGAAGTTTTCTTAAGAAGACTATTTAACTCTTCTGCAGAATATAACTCCAAAAATTGGGGGTTCTTTACTTCAAATTTCACTGATTTCCTAACTCTGTTATTGGAAAGTTGCCCAGGTTCTGAATAAGTAGCATAGTCTAGACCATAATATCCTATTTCCTCTGAAAGATTATAACCACTTACAGCAACATATTGTTTGTCTTTTATCTTCACTGGATAAGTTTCTACAACTGATGAAAATTCAGATAATTCTTTTTGCGTTCGTAAGATCCTGTATCTTTGATTTATACCCTTTGAAAATTCCGCAACCCCATACATGTTTGGATTCAACTGATCCTTAAAAGTCACAAAAAGATTACCATCTATCTCTTTTGTTTCAAGTACATATGCATCTACTGGATTTTTAAATGGACCAGTGAACTCCGTGATAGCTAGCGATAGATCATCTTTATTGATAGAGTAATGAAACTCTGAATCGTAAAGTAGATATGATACAATAAATGTCAAAGCAATACATAAAACTGCAGCTAATAGTCTTGTCCTTTTTACTTTTTTCAAAAATTTAAGCTCTATAGTTGGAACTTTTTCAGTGTTTCCAACATCAACAGTCATCTGTTCATATACTTCTTTACAGTTTTCGCAGGTTTCTAAATGCTTCTCTATAAATATATTTGTTTGATTCGAGGTCAGTTTCTCTATATAGTTTGGAAGTAAATCCTGAACAATACTGCAAATCATCTCTTCCTTCATTTATGTACCTCCATCATTAATTTTTGCTTGCCACGATAAAAAGTTACTCTTGCCCATGTCTCATTTTTCTTCAATATATCACCAATTTCCCGGAAACTAAGATCCCCTGTAAGCCTTAGGTACATAACTTCTCGAGTCGTTTCATCCAAACTTTGAAGCATCTTATATAATTCAATTTTAGATTCGCTTGCTAAAAGCTCATATTCAACATTTTCTTTAGCAAGAAAAATATCTAAATTCTTATCAATTTTATCTGAAGTGTATCGCTTTCTTTTTTCAAATTCCTTTAGCCATAGGTACTTTGCAATCTGACAAAGCCATGTGGATATTTTGCAATCACCTCGAAAGTTATCATATGTTTTTAACGCTTGGTAGAAGGTTTCCTGTGCCAATTCTTCAGACAAATCGACTTCATGCGTCAAGCAGAATAGGTACTTAAAAACTACTTGAAAATATTGTTTATATAAATCATCCATATCCTGCACTCAATCACCTCCTACTAATAAGTACTTCTAAATTAACTTTCGTTACAAAAATAAAGAGAAGTATTTTTATTTCTCTAATTAATCATCCCACAGACCTAGTAGACGATAAAATTGCTCATTTGCGAGAACGTATTATCCATCGTTTCATTCATCATTTTCATTTATATTCTGCTTTTTTAATATAACTTCTACTAGTTTCCTGGGAAGTAGGCCTTCTTCAAATTTATTTATTTCAACAATTTCGTAGCCTTTAGCTAATTTCGAAATTATTTCTTCTGAGAAAAAATGCACTATAAAACCTCCAACCTCATACATATCTTCTCCCCTATGAATTCCAGTTCTATAATGTGGGTCTCCTATATGCCTTGCAGTGTAAATGTTTAGCCCGCCGGGCTTTAACACTCGTCTTATCTCACTACTTAAAAATTCTAACTCCTCCGTTGAGAAAGCCATGCAATATAGCATATGCGAGAAGCATCCATCAAAAGTTTCATCATCGAAAGGTAGTGGTGTTCGAAGGTCATGACACTTTCCAATTATAAGCTCTGATTTACCTATCAGTTCAGCCTTTTTATTAATCATATTAATACCTGATTGAGAATAATCTAACACCCAAGTGGTAAAACCATTATTCGCAAAATATAAAACATCACGTCCTTGTCCCCCACCCAATTCAAGTATTTTGTTTGTAAAGTTTTTGAGGGACGGTTCTTTTTGATTGATTATGCTTATTTTGCAAGAGATAAAATTACCACATCATTGTTTTTATCAATATTAAAAATTGAATTATCTGAGTAGCTTACTTTATCTATGAAATCTATACGGTACCCTAAATTCTCACCATAACCTAAAATACTTGCTACTACTTTTTCATCCTTTACAAATAACAAGTGTACCATCCCTTCGTTAATGTTATTCTCTCTAATTGAATTACTTCTAAAGCCAATAATTTCTTCAATTTGCGATTTACTTGTATAGGGACCAAATGGTTTTAGGGGACGGTTCTTTTTGATTGATATCTTTTCTTTTTAGAGGATGGTTCTTTTTTTAAAAATATTTTTGCAGTATCTGTGACTTTATAATAAGATAAATTACACAAGCCTTCTATAGGATCAGTAAGTAATTATATTTAATTTCAGTAATATTTCATCCAACTCTTCCTTTTTATCAGTAGTTACCTGAACATGATCAACTATTTTGTTTCTTTAGCAAACTTTTCAATTGCATAATTTACAATATTTTGAAAATGTTCCGTTCCTTCTTACTTAGTATATATGTACAAATTGTTGTCTTTTTTATTATGAAATCTTATAAATTCTTATTTGTTTTTAAATAAGCTTAATATCTATTTTAAATATTTATAACTTATTATATTTGCATACTTATTTATATAATTCTTTCCACTATTCCGCTCATAATCTTTTATTTATTTTATCATTCCTACTTTAACAGGATTCATATAAATATATCTCAATGCATATAGCAAATAATTATCATATTCTACTGCCTCATTTTTGAATCTATGTTGAAAGACATATCTATACCTTTTTTCTACTTTATTGTAGTACATTGAGTATTTAATATTCGGCTTTTCCATTAATGTTTTAAAAATATCTTCATCTACTTTTATTAATAAATGCAGGTTACTATCTATAATACAATACACAATAATATAAAATTCAAGCTCTTTTCTTATTTTTCTGATTATCTCTAATACTATATTTTATGTACAGTATTAGAAAATATTTTTTCCTTATTTATTCCTCTAATCATTATATGATATATTTCTGTATTACTTTTCATTCACACTTGTCTTAGCATTATAATCATCTCAAACATGTCACTTTTTTACTATCCTACAGAAATTGTAAAACCATATCAATCAAAAAGAACCGTCCCCATTAACCCATAGTCAGTATCTATACCTATTTCTAACATATCTGTGGCATAAATTACTTCCCCATGAAAGCTTTCTTTAATCTTACTTGTACTTTTATCTATGCGATCTTGATCAGCTTCATTGTAATGGGTAATGACTAAAGTTGATACATTAGATTCAACCGCTATTTTGACCATTTCATCAAATGTCAAGTGAGCCTCGACTTCAAAATTGCCACCATATTCATAAAATGGCTCAATGTATTTTTTCGTCATTTCGCTGGAGTTTTCTTTTTCTTTGTATAAAGTTCCATCTATCACTAGAATATCTGCATCTTTTGCAAAATCAATCAAATTTTCATCGTAAGAAACATCACCAGTTACAACAATTGACTGATTATTTGCCTCAAATCTATATGAAAGGTTGTACATGGTGTGGGACATCTCTGCCGCTTGAATATGAAGACCATCTATATTAAAACTACCAGAGTCAATGACTTCACTAGTATTAGCATAGTTAAGTATTGTTTCTTTGTTTTCTTCATCTATATCTTCAAGATTAGTTTTTCTATATAACAAATCGTCTAAATAAACATCATTAAAAAATTCAATAAACTTCTCAGTTCTCGGTGGTCCAATAATGTCGATTTCATCGTCATTGGTTAGAAAACTCTTTACATATATATCAAAAAAGTCCGTGGTGTGATCAATATGATGATGTGTAAATAATATAGCATTCAGGTTTTTGAAATCGAAATCCGAGACTTCTAAGTTTCTGTTACTACCATCACCACAATCCACTAGATAATACCCTCCATTGTACTGGATAAGTGTACTAGAACTTGATTGTGATTCCGAAAATTTAGGAGTTCCTGTACCTACAGTTATGACGCTAAAGTTATAGTTACTTACATCTGATACAACTTCATTTTGTGCTGTAGCATCCTCTTGCATCTTTGCAGCCTTAGCTTCTTGTTCTGTTTCTATTGTTATATCATTTTCATTAATCTGGCATGAGGTTAGTAATATTAACCCAATTAATATAAACATTAACATATTTGATTTCTTCATCTTCATTACCTCTTCTTTTAGGGGACGGTTCTTTTTGATTGATATCTTTACCCAAAAGTTGGCGAGTCAGTAAAGCACTCCCCAAAATCTGATTATCAAAAGAGACAGATGAAACGTCCCTGTGTCTCTCCCTGTGTCTCTCCCTGTGTCTCTCCCTTTCTCTTTCTCAGTCGCTGATATGCATTTTCGTTCAGTTCGCCAGCATCTTTATGTGCACGCAAACCGAAATGCAAACCTGTTAATTGGCGTGAATCACACCATTCTTTATTAAGATATCTCAAGTCTCATCACATCCCCCGTTGAAAAATTTAATTTTGCGTTTTTTTAATTTGCCATATATTATCTATTTTTCGACCCATTTTAAAGGACGATTTGATTAGTTACTCTTAAAGTAATTAATGGATTCTTTTGAGACAGCGAAACGCGTCCCCACTGTTACTTTACTGGAATATATTTTCCAGCAACAATATCCCTGTTGGTGTTTTAAAGATTTTATTCTTAAACAATTCAACCGAATGTGGTGTCATCTTATCTTCATAGGCATTCACCAGAAAATCTGCTTCTACTAGAACCTGATGATCCATATTTTTAATATTGTCGTAGGTATGATGATGTGCTATTAGCCAACAACATCGTTCAATTGTTTGTTCATCAACTGCCAGTATTTTAAGGAGCCTTTCTGCTTCAGGTGGTCCCTCTATCTGCTGATATTTTCCTGAAGAACTTCCATACTTTTCTTCACTATTTTTGATGCCAATATCATGTACAAGGGAAGCAATTTCAACAATTCTTTTTGTTTTCAAATCCAGATCCTCATTATCACAGATAAAACTAGCATAACCATAGACCTTTATAAAGTGATTAATCCGTTTTGGATCCCTATGAAAATACTCAATCATAGCACTCATTATTTTTGTATTCTCTGTCATATCAGTTCTCCTTAATAAATAATTTTTTTCGTAATATTTTCTCCATGTTTTTCCCAATTACCTATAAGCCTATATTAACACATCTTTTAAACTTTTACACTCAACTTTAAGGATGCTTACTGTTTGATAACGCCATTTAGCAATATACTCAATTAAGGTGTGTAGCAACAGTTTATCCGATGTTGATATGATTGTTCCTTTGCTAGAAAGCAGACAATAGGTACATGTTCAAATTGTACAACTTTTGTGATCATTGACAGATAACTACAAGCAAATAAACAAGAGACGGCGAAACACGTCCCCATTGTAACTTTGTCCCCACTGTTACTTTAAGATATCTCCGTCTCATCATTCTTAAACTTTTAAATTAATATTTTAATAACTTTTCCATATCCTCAATAAAGCTTATTAATCCATTATCTATTATATTTGTCAATTCTACTGGATTATCAAAATTAGGATATTCAACCAATACGGATTCAATAATTGAAGAAATCCCCTTTTCGTCGGGTGAAACAGAATATTTTTCTGAGTTTGTTTTTCTAAATAATTGTCTATACTTCATTTGAACATCACTATTTCTACCTGTAAGCCAAACTTCAAACATTGTTTTCTCATGAATGAAAACTATAGCAAATTTCAAATCTTTTTCTTTAAATGATTTAGGTGATAATGAAAAAAATGTCATGTCCATATTGCCTTGGTATACATTTCCAGAGACGCTATGTTCAGGATATTTATTTTTTAAATATGTTCTCAGTCCCAATATAAAATTCATTATACCTTGATATGCTATTTTTATATCACCTTTTTCAACTTGCTTTCCATATTCATAGATATTATCATTTAATGATTTCATATCTTCAATTCCTCCCCAAGATTCACTATTTATTAAAACAACTTAACTGGCAAATATATATCCACCAAATTTTTCTTTTACGGTTCTTTTTGTTTTATAAATATTAATTTTCATTTTTAATTTCTTTTTCAATAACTGTCACAATATTTACATGCACATTCTTTTATTTCCACTTCAATAACACCAGTATTCTTTATCATATTGTCAGGTAAATCTTTACCCAAAAGTTGTAGAGTCAAGGAAATACTCCACATTATCACTTTGATTTTGCTTATTTGGCAAGAGATAAAATTACCACATCATTATTTTTATCAATATTAAAAATTGAATTATCTGAGTAGCTTACTCTATCTATGAAATCTATACGGTACCCTAAATTCTCACTATAACCTAATATACTTGCTGCTACTTTTTCATCCTTTACAAATAACAAATGTACCATCCCTTCGTTAATGTTATTCTCTCTAATTGAATTACTTCTAAAGCCAATAATTTCTTCAATTTGCGATTTACTTGTATAGGGACCAAATGTGTATAACACATCCCATTCAAAAGGCACTGTTTGATTTAATTCAATAGAATCAGTCATTATGGAAGTTATTGATTGTTTCAATTTTGAGTTATTCATATAGACAATAGGATTTTCAACAATCAAATACACTGCCACCAATAACAATACCATTATAATAATACTGATTCTTAATTTTATACCTTTCATCCCTTTTCTCCT
>JBFHFI010000092.1:0-8675 GCA_041583675.1 Butyrivibrio sp.
AAACTGAAAAAAAATATGAAATTGCAATTGAAACAGCTTTAGGTGGTAGTTTACAAAATATTGTAACTGAGAATGAAGATACTGCAAAAGCAATGATAAAATATTTAAAAGATAATAAATTTGGAAGAGCGACTTTTATTCCTTTATCTGCTTTAAATGGAAAAACAAATCAAAGATCGGAAATATTAAAAGAGGCAGGTGTTATTGGATATGCTTCAGATTTGGTTATTTTAGAGAATAACTATCAGAAGCTAGCATTACATCTTTTAGGAAGATGCATTGTTACAGATAATATTGAACATGCTTTGCAGTTAAATCGTAAATATTCATTTTCTCTAAGAATCGTAACGTTAGAGGGAGAGTTGTTAAATCCAGGAGGCTCCATGACTGGAGGTGCTTTTAAAAATTCAAGTAATCTATTAGGGCGTAGTAGAGAAATTCAAGACTTAAAAGATGCACTTGTATTATCTAGAAATAAACTTTCAGAGTTAAACAAATTAATTTTGGACTGCGATTCTAAGATTGAGCAAATAAAACAAGAGATTTCAAAAGAATCCATTTCTTTGCAAGAACTAAAGCTTTCAAAAAATACAATAGAACATAATTATAATATTATGAAAAACAAACAAGAAGAAATGAAATCTTTATTTGCAGATAATTATAAAGAAGAGCAGGAAATTAAGAATCAAATAAAAGAAATTAATGAAAAACTTTTGGTATTAAAAACTGATTTGGAAGTATTTGACCAATACCATATAAAAACAACAAAAGAAATTGAATTATTATCAAAACAAGTAGAAGAACTGAAAGTTGAATTAACGGAAAAAAATAGAATTGCAAGCGACGCAAATGTTGAAGTTTCTAATTCTTTGCAACAATCTAATTTTACGGAAGAAAGTATTAAACGTATTTTAAGAGAAATTAGTCATTTAAATTCTGAAATACAAGAGTTAAATGATAGTAAATTGGATTCTCAAAAATTAATTAATAGCAAAACCAGTGAAATAGGCTTAATTTTAAAATCAATAGAAAAAGTAAATAATGAAATGCAAGAATATGGAATACAGCTAGGAACATTAAAACAAAATCAACAAAATTTAACAGAATCTATAAAATCTTTTTTTGACTTACGAGAAGCATGCAGGGAAAAGATTGCAACATTAGAAAAAGAGCAATATAGGTTAACGCAAGCAAAAGAAAAAGCTGAGACTTCAAGGGATGCTAGAATAGATTATATGTGGAATGAATATGAAATAACATTATCACAAGCAATTTCAATGAGAGATCCTGAAATTACAGATGACGAAGAAATTAAAAAGATTGTTGCAACTTTAAAAACTAATATACGTAAATTAGGGGAAGTTAATGTTAATTCTATTGAAGATTATAAAGAAGTATCAGAAAGATATGAATTTTTAAAAGCACAACATGATGATTTGATTATTGCAAAAGATAAACTTATTGATGTGATTAAAGAATTAGACCATGGGATGAGAGTGTTATTCACTGAAAAGTTTGAAGAAATCAGAGTAGAATATGATAAAGTATTTAAACAGTTATTTGGTGGGGGAAAAGGTTCCATACAATTAGATGAAGAAGCTGATATTTTAGAAGCTGATATAACAATTATTTCTCAACCTCCCGGGAAAAAATTGCAAAATATGATGCAACTTTCAGGTGGAGAAAAAGCTTTGTCTGCAATTTGCTTGTTATTTGCTATTCAAAATTTAAAGCCATCTCCTTTTTGTATGTTGGATGAAATTGAAGCGGCTTTGGATGATTCGAATGTTGAACGTTATGCAAAGTATTTACATAAATTAACAAAAAATACGCAATTTATTGTAATTACACATAGGAGAGGAACTATGTCTTCTGCAGACAGATTATATGGAATCACAATGCAAGAAAAAGGAGTTTCTGCATTAGTGTCGGTTGATTTGATTGAAAATCAATTAGATGCTGATGATAGGAAGAAATAATAGGAGATTATAATATGGCAAATTTTTTAAAAAATTTAGTAGCAGGACTTACAAAAACAAGAAATAACGTTGTTTCTGGTCTTAACTCTGTATTTAATGGATTTTCTAATATTGATGAAGATTTTTATGAAGAATTAGAAGAAATATTAATTATGGGTGATATTGGAGTTGTCTCTACAAATAAAATAATTGAAGACTTGAAATTTAAAGTAAAAGAGAATAAAATTAAAGAACCTTTGGAATGTAAAGAATTATTAATTAATTCAATCAAAGAGCAAATGGATATAGGTGAGAATGCGTATGATTTTGAGAATCAAAAATCAGTTATTTTGATTATTGGAGTGAATGGTGTAGGAAAGACAACCTCTATTGGGAAAATTGCCGCTGGATTGCATAGTCAAGGGAAAAAAGTAGTGCTTGCCGCAGCTGATACATTTAGGGCTGCCGCAATAGAACAATTAACACAATGGGCAGAAAGAGCTGATGTAGATATTATTGCACAACAAGAAGGTTCTGACCCAGGAGCTGTTATTTATGATGCAATACAGGCATCTAAATCAAGAAATGCAGATGTTCTAATATGTGATACAGCAGGCCGTTTGCATAACAAGAAGAATCTTATGGATGAATTAGGTAAAATTGATCGTATTATTCAAAGAGAATATCCAAATGTATATAGGGAAACGCTTTTGGTGTTGGATGGTACAACTGGTCAGAATGCATTATCTCAATTAAGAGAATTTAAAGATGTTGCTCAGATATCAGGAATTATCTTAACGAAAATGGATGGAACAGCCAAGGGTGGAATTGCAATTGCAATTCAATCTGAATATGGTATACCAGTTAAATACATTGGTGTTGGAGAACAAGTTGATGATTTACAAAAATTTGATTCCGACAGTTTTGTAAATGCCTTATTTCATGATAACATGTTAGATTAAAAAAGTTTCAACAAGGAGATAGGATCATGGAGAACAAATTAACACTCGAAAAATTTCAAACTGCAGCAGAAAGAGTGAAAGAGGTTACACTGGATACAAATTTAGTATATAGTGAATATTTTAGTGACAAAACGGGCAATAAAATATATTTCAAACCTGAAAATATGCAGTATACTGGAGCTTACAAAGTTCGTGGATCATATTATAAGATTAGTACATTATCCGCAAGCGAAAGAAGCAAAGGTTTGATTACAGCTTCAGCAGGAAATCATGCACAAGGAGTTGCCTATGCCGCAAAGATATATGGTGTAAAAGCAACAATTGTAATGCCAACAGCAACTCCAATTATTAAAATTAATAGAACCAAAAGTTATGGGGCAGATGTTGTATTATTTGGAGATGTTTATGATGAAGCTTGTGGATATGCTATGAAATTAGCTGAAGAAAAAGGATATACATTTATTCATCCTTTTGATGATCTTGATATTGCAGCTGGACAGGGAAGCGTCGCAATGGAGATTATTAAAGAATTACCAGATGTGGATTATATTTTAGTTCCAGTTGGGGGTGGTGGACTTGTTACTGGAGTTTCCACTTTGGCGAAACTTTTAAATCCTAAAATTAAAGTAATTGGCGTTGAACCAGCTGGTGCAAATTGTATGCAAGTATCTCTTCAAAATGGAAAAGTAACAACATTACCAGTTGTTAGTACTATTGCAGATGGTACTGCAGTAAAAACTCCGGGAAGTAATATTTTTGAATATGTGCAAGAAAATATTGATGATATTATAACAGTAGAAGATAATGAATTAATTGTTGCTTTTCTTGATATGGTTGAAAATCATAAAATGATAGTTGAAAATTCGGGACTTCTAACGGTTGCCGCATTAAAACAAATCAATGTAAAAGATAAAAAAATAGTCTCAATTTTAAGTGGTGGTAATATGGATGTAATTACCATGTCATCCGTTGTTCAACATGGGTTAATACAAAGGGGACGTGTATTTTCAATGTCAGTATTACTTCCAGATAAGCCAGGAGAACTTTTAAAAGTTGCAGATGTAGTTGCAAAATCCAATGGAAATATTATTAAATTGGAACATAATCAGTTTGTAAGTATTAATCGAAATGCAGCTGTAGAATTAAAAATCACATTAGAAGCCTTTGGAATGGAACATAAGGCAGATATTGTGGAAGCTATGAAACTTGCAGGATATGATCCGAAATTAACAGCGACTAGCTTATAAACGTATGCATTCAGGAGGATGAAATGTTTCTAAAAACTCATTTTTTTAATAAAATGACACAGACTCAATATTTAGTATTTGGATTTTTTAATATTATAGCATTAGGAACATTATTATTAATGCTACCAATATCTTCTAGAAGTGGACAAATGACTCCTTTTATTGATGCTTTATTTACTGCTGTAAGTGCAACTTGTGTTACAGGTTTAGTAGTGATGGATACTTTTACTCAATGGAATTTGTTTGGACAAATGATTATTTTATTTATGATTCAAGTCGGAGGATTAGGATTTATTACAATTGGTGTATTATTTTCTTTGATTTTAAGACGACGTATTGGATTAAAAACAAGAGGATTTCTTCAAGAAAGTGTTAATACTTTAAAAATTGGTGGAATTATTAAATTAACCAAAAAAATATTAAAAGGAACTTTATTTTTTGAGGGAATTGGAACTATTATTCTGGGAATTAGATTTTCTATTCAATTTGAAAATATAGGAAAGGGAATGTATTTTGGATTGTTTCATTCTGTTTCGGCTTTTTGTAATGCTGGATTTGATTTAATGGGTGGAACCGGAGAGTATTCTTCTTTAACATCATATGTGTCTGATCCAATTGTTAATATTGTTATTATGGCTTTGATTGTTTCGGGTGGTATTGGATTTATAGTATGGAATGATTTAACAGAACATAAATTTGATTTCAAGCGATATGCTTTACATACTAAAATTGTATTAGTTACTACGGTTGTTTTAATTACTGTTCCTTCTGTTTTATTTTATTTTGTGGAATATAATAATACAATGCAAGGAATGAACGTAGGAGAAAGAATTTTAGCTTCACTTTTTAGTTCGGTGACTGCGAGAACAGCTGGTTTTAATACAATTGATACCGGAAGTTTAAGAGGTTCCTCTAAGTTGCTTACGATGGTATTAATGTTTATAGGTGGTTCTCCTGGATCTACAGCAGGTGGAATAAAGACAACAACATTTTTTATATTAGCAGCAGGTTTATTAACTAGTATGAGTAAAAATGCAAGTAGGGGTATCTTTCAAAGAAGATTATCCAAAGATGCAATTGGAAAAGCTAGTATGGTATTTACTTTGAATTTAACAATTGTTATTATTGCTTGTTTTTTTATGCTATTGTTTGATAAAGTAAATATAGAATCAATTCTTTTTGAAACAGTATCAGCTATGGGTACCGTTGGAATGTCAACTGGAATAACCAGGCATTTAAATATATTGTCTAAGGCAACTTTGGTAATGGTTATGTTTTGTGGACGAGTTGGAAGTTTATCCTTTGCCCTCTCTTTTATGCAGAAGAAAAAAGTCGCTCCTGTATATTATCCAGAGGAGAAAATATCAATTGGTTAGGAGATAGAATATGAAATCATTTTTAGTAATTGGAGCAGGACGATTTGGGCATCATTTGTGTTTAAACTTATCCAGATATAATTGCGAGGTGCTTGTTGTTGATCAAGCAGAAGACAAATTGGAAGATTTATTGTCTTATGTAACAAATGCAAAAATTGGAGATTGTACCAATCCAGAAGTTTTAGAAAGTTTGGGTGTTTCTAACTTTGATGTTTGTTTTATATGTATTGGAGATAGTTTTCAGAATTCATTAGAAGTGACAAGTCTAATCAAAGAAATGGGTGCTAAAAAAGTTGTAAGTAGAGCTTTAAGAGATATTCATGCAAAATTTCTTCTTAGAAATGGTGCGGATGAAGTTATTTACCCGGATAAGGATATTGCAGAACGTGTGGCAAAAAAATATAGCAAACAAAGTATATATGACTATATTGAATTGGATTCAGAATATTCTATTTATGAAATTCCTCCTTTTCCTGAATGTATTGGACTTTCTATTAAAGAAGTTAATTTCAGAACGCGATACAAAGCTAATATAATTGGATATAAAAAAGATGGAAAAACACATATGATGCCTACGGCTGATTATGTATTTTCAGAGGACGAACATTTAATCGTTGTAGGAAAAAGTCATAAACTAGATAAGATTATAAATTAATAAACGAGTGTCAAGTGAAAACACTTGACAGTAAGGCGGCTTTATTGTATTATACTTTTTGTAGGTTTATTACTTTAATAATGGTGGTGATTTTATGGAACGTATTTTTGAACAAGCAATGCTTTATGATTTTTATGGAAAGTTATTAAATGAACATCAAAGAGCTGTATTTGAAGAATACGTATTGGATAATTTTTCCTTAAGTGAGATTGCGCAAGAACGTGGTATTAGCAAACAAGGTGTTCATGACACAATTAAGCGTACTGATAAGCTCTTGAATGATTATGAAGAAAAACTACATTTGGTACAGAAATTTTTATCGATTCGTGAAAAAGCTCATGAAATTCATACAATAACATCGGATTTACATGAAGACAAGGATTTGATAAATCAGATTACAATAATCACAAATCAAATAATAGATGAATTATAGGAGACTTTTTGATGGCTTTTGACAGTTTATCTGAAAAATTACAAAATATATTTAAAAGTCTGAAAAGCAAGGGACGCCTATCAGAAGCAGATGTAAAAGCAGCTATGAAACAAGTAAAAATGGCTTTGCTTGAAGCAGATGTTAACTTCCGAGTGGTAAAACAGTTTATAAATACTGTTACTGAACGTGCAATAGGTCAAGACGTTATGACAAGTTTAACACCAGGACAAATGGTGATAAAGATTGTTAACGAAGAAATGGTTAATTTAATGGGTAGTGATACAACAGAGATTTCACTACAACCTCATGGAATTACCGTTATTATGATGGCAGGACTTCAGGGAGCAGGAAAAACAACTACCACAGCCAAAATTGCTGGAAAACTTCGTGAGAAGGGAAAAAGACCTTTACTTGTAGCTTGTGATGTATATAGGCCTGCAGCAATAAAACAGTTGCAGATTAATGGAGAAAAACAGAATATTCCAGTATTTGAAATGGGAACTAACAATAAACCGTTGGATATTGTTAAAGCATCAATTTCACATGCAGAAAAAAATGGTAACAATGTAGTTATCTTAGATACTGCAGGTCGTTTACATGTTGATGAAGACATGATGAATGAATTAAAGGAAATAAAACAAGCAATTAAAGTTCATCAAACATTACTTGTTGTAGATTCTATGACAGGTCAGGATGCGGTAAATGTAGCATCTAATTTTGATGAAATTATTGGAATAGATGGCGTTGTTTTAACAAAACTTGATGGAGATACTCGAGGCGGTGCAGCATTGTCAATTAAAGCTGTAACGGGTAAACCAATTTTATTTATTGGTATGGGTGAGAAATTGTCTGATTTAGAACAATTTTATCCAGAGAGAATGGCTTCTAGAATATTAGGCATGGGCGATGTATTAACCTTAATTGAAAAAGCTCAGGCTGGAATTGATGAAAATCAAGCAAGAGATATGGAACGTAAGCTTCGTAAATCTGAATTTGACTTTAATGACTATCTAGAATCTTTTAAACAAGTTAAAAATTTGGGTGGACTTGGTAGCATTATGAATATGATGCCAGGAATGAATGCACAAATGAAAGGTGCAGCTGACCAAGTTGATGATAAACAACTTGATAGAATTGAAGCAATTATATTTTCTATGACAGCGGCTGAAAGAGGAAATCCATCACTTTTAAATCCATCAAGAAAGCACAGAATTGCAAAAGGTGCAGGTGTTGATATTGCTGAAGTTAATCGACTTGTAAAACAGCAAGAACAGATGAAAAAGATGATGAAACAACTACCCGGTATGATGGGTGGTAAAGCAGGTAAAAAGGGAAAAATGAAATTTCCTTTTTAATAGAATCCATTGATATAAAAATATCAAATGGTATATATTAGCAAATTTCAAGGAGGTGAAATTTAATGGCAGTAAAAATCAGATTAAAAAGAATGGGTTATAAAAAGAATCCTTTTTATAGAATCATTGTAGCAGATTCAAGATCCCCAAGAGATGGTAAGTTTATCGAAGAGATTGGAACTTATGATCCAAACACAGATCCTAGCACATTCAACGTTAACGAAGAACTTGCTAAAAAGTGGCTCGCAACTGGTGCTCAACCAACTGAGGTTGTAGGCAAAATCTTCAAGCTTGCCGGCATTGAAAAATAAGCACGGCATCGGGTTAGGAGGTAATACATATGAAGGAGTTAGTTGAAGTTATTGCAAAAGCACTTGTTGACAACCCTGATGAAGTAGTAGTTACCGAAACCGTGAAAGAGAAGGCAATCGTTATCGAATTGAAGGTTGCGGCATCTGATATGGGTAAAGTTATCGGACGACAAGGTAGAATTGCAAAATCTATACGTGCAGTTGTTAAAGCTGCAGCTACCAAGGAAGACAAGAAAGTGATTGTAGACATCACATAACACATAGGCTGCTCAAAATTGAGCAGCTTTTCTTTTCAATGTTTTTAGGAGGATTATAATGGAAGATTTATTAAGAATAGGAGTAATTACTTCTACACATGGTGTATCAGGTGAGGTTAAA
>JBFHFI010000093.1:0-8579 GCA_041583675.1 Butyrivibrio sp.
CAATTCTATTATATTGTGCACTTTCCGAATTAAAACTTTCATTTACAAGCCCTCTTGATTTTTCAACTTCTTCAAGTTTGCTACGAATCTCCATTCTCTCTTGAATAGACATTGGATGAATCTCACCCTTTTCATATTCTAAAATCACCTTTTCCAATGAATATCCCTTGTATTTAATACTTTCTATTATCTTGTTCATGCTGGAATCTAATGTATATAATAATTTTTCCTTATCCTCTAAACTACCAAATTCCTCCAAAAGTAATTTTCTAATTGCTCCTGATTTTGCATCTATTTCTTCTGCCGTCATATTCTCATATGGAATTGATTTTTCATCCATATATTGCACATAATTTTTAGAAAAACCTTCTTTTATCTCATCTAATCTCAAGAGATTCTGCTGATATTTTTGTTTTTCTAAAATTAATGATTTTTCAATATTTTTCAACTTTATATGATTATGATAATACAATTCTTGCATGGCAATCAAAGATTTTTCGTTTTCCTTTTTTCTTTGATATTTATTATTTATCGAAATATTATAAAGAATAATTTGTTTATAATTAATTTCATCACTTTGGCCTTGTTCCACTCTTTGCCGCTGTTCTTCTATCTCTTGTTTTGCTTTTTGAATCTCTAACTCCACCATCTCTGCTGCTCTTAATAACACTTGTTTTTGTTCTTCTGCTTTTGAATATTCTTGTTTTAATTTTTCTATATTTATATTTATGTTTTCCAAAGAATTTTCCTGATCAAAACTACGCACATATATCAAATCATTTTTTATCATCTCTTTTCGATCTTCAAGACGTCTGAACTCTTCTGAAAACTTATCAATATCTTCTAATAACTTTTCTGCCTCCATTAATCGTCCTGTTTCATTCCATAAAAAAGCAATATCTTTATACACACTAATCTTTTCTTCTTGTTGAAAATTAAGCTTGTCAATATCTTCTATATGAAATTCTGATTTTTTTATAATTGTAATAATTCCACTTCCAATATCTAAAGTTTTAATTGCCTTATCTTTTTTTATCTCTTGAAAAGATTGTTCGGCAAATATAACATATGGCATTTCCGGAAAAGCTTCCATTGTTTTCATTGCTTGACTATCACTCATTGTTTCCAACAACTCTTTTCCCGTTACAATATCCTCTCCATATCTATTTTGCAAATATCGAATTACCTCTTCCACATTTTCATCCTGTTTTGGAATCTCTCCTCTTCTTGTTTGCTGTTCTGCTTTTTTCAAATCTTGAATTTTTAATTTTATTGAATTTGAATCCCTTGTAATAGATTCAAACATAGATTCAATTGTCTCCGACAGCGCTTTTACTGTACCTTCTCCATAGACTCTTTTTAAACCATTTATTTTTTCCGCAGTTGATGCCTCTTTTTCTAATTGTTTCTGAAATTTATCTATTTCTAGAGTTTTCAAAGTTAACGCCATCTCTATCTGATTCAACTGGTTTTTGATATCTTCATATTGATGATTAAAACTTTGTGTTTTATCTTCAAGCTTACTAATCGCATTTTTTCTTTGCTTTAGATCTTCTTGTAAATCCTTTAAGTTCTCTTCCGCATTTTCAACAATTAACAAGTCCGTATTTTTCATATTTTCATTTAAAGCTTTTGTAAGGTCTTTAATCTCTTGTTCTATTTCCGCGTCCAATCCTTGTTTTGACCTTATCTCTCCATAACTCAAATGATCACTTTCTTGTAATTCCATTGTATGTGTTTCTAATTCTTGTATTGTTAATGCTTCTGTTTTAATTTTTTCTTCTAATTCTTTTGTGGATTTCTCCACCAAAATAGCTTTCGTTGCCGCAAGTCTTTTTAGTTCCTCTACTAGTCCCGTTTTTTCTTGTCCAGCATTTTGTATCAATGCTTTTAGCTCATCTGCTTGCTTCTTATGCCCCATAAAATCTTCATATTCTGTGGCAATTTCACCCTTTTGTAAATTCGTTTTTAAATACTCTTGTTCTTCAAATAATGCTTTACTTTTATTCTCTGTTTCATCAATTAACTGACGCAACTGATCTAATTGAATAAGTTCACTTTCAATCTCCATTGTTGCTATTTTTCTTTCTTCTTGAAAGGCATCATCTTCCAATGCAATAACTTCTTTTTCAATATCCTCTAATTCTGCTTTTTTATCTTTTAGTATCTTTGTACAAAAAATCAAATAAGATACTAGCTTTTGTTGAGCCTCCTCCATTTCCCCAAATACAGTTTCAAACCCTTTTAATTTTTCAATAAATTCATGAAGAAGTTCAACTTGCGCATCATAAAAATGTATTTCACTTTTTCTTTGAGATAGTTTAATCAACTTATCTTTAATCTCCAACAAAGTTTTTGCCATCTCTTCATCGTCCGAGAGATTTTTTTTAATTCTATTATTATAAGATTTTTCAATAATCCCCTGTATCAAAAGGTCTTCTACTACCTTTCTTGTTGTTTTATAATTATTTTCAAAATATGTTCTAACATGTCCTTCCGTCTTATTAATCCCTCTTATAATTTCCCACTGGCTTTCAAATAATCCGTATTCACTTATAAAATTTTGATAATCTCCCTTGCGATCAAAAACATGTGTTTCTACTCCCAAATCTTTTTTATCCAAATCTCTTAAATAAGCCCTTAGGCCATTATAAGTAATTCTTTCATTTCCATTTTTTAATAAAAGATTTTTAATATCATTATCCCCAAATCCTTTATAAAAAATACAATAATTAAAATATTCTAAATTTGCCGTATCTGAATTTTTATGATCTTCTTCCGCATTTTCTCTTGATTTTCTTGCACAAAATCCTGTTGTCATATATTGAAAACCATTTCTAACATCACATGAATCCAATTTCCATTCAACAAGAGAGTGTATTGTATTATTACCATTTCCATCACGAAACAGTTTTTCTATTGGTTGTTTATCATCCAATGTACAATTCGGTATTAAATTCTGCAAGATCAAAAGCATTAAAACACTTTTTCCTCCTCCATTTGCAAGGTCATAAATTGTATTTTTACAGGATAGACGCATTAAAAAATCATCATAATATTGTGTTCCAAAATTATACTTCACATTATTTACTCTTATTCTATTAATCCGTGGCATTTTTTTTCCCCCTTGCTTGTATTTAATATTTCATAAAGATTTCCTTTGTTTTCCTCAAAATAATTTTCCGCAATTGCTTTAAATCGATCTGTTGGATAATAAGTTTCTTCTGCTTGTATAAAAAGCCCTTGATTCACTAAGAAATTAAAAGTTATTTTCACAAACCCTGATTTAGAATTTTTTGCCGCTCTAATTCCATTTTTATCCTCTATACTAACAATTGGCAAATCATCCCACAGCAAAGCCAATTCTTTGAATGAATTCACTTCAGCCCTTTCCATATTAAATTCCTGCTCTGTATTAATAATTCCAATTAATACTCCGTCCACACTTTTAATCACATCTTCAATTTTTAAATATTCCAAATATGTACTACTTGAGGAATCCTTATAAAATTCAGTAAGCATACAATATGTAATTAAATAAGTCATAAAAAGTTCTTTGTTCACTTTAAGTCCCATCATTTTCTTAAGTTCTTCATTCGTAAAACCAAAAACCTTATTATTACTACCCGCACTGGTAAACAATGTATTATTATATTCATATAATCTAAGGTCTAACTTTTTTAAAATTTGCATTAAAATATTATATACTTCTGAATTATGACTATACTCTTCATAAAGTCCAGCATAATTCCCTTTGCTTGCGATTTCTTCTCCCATCAAAAGATGAGAAACAATATCAAGTGCTTTATCCAAATCACGATTTTCCATATTCCACGCTCTCTTTCTTTATTCTGAAATTTGTGATTGTCGCATATCCCTTTACTTCTATCTCATCGACTTCCCCACCTGCTAATTCTAGATGAAATCGCATTCCCTTAAAAGGCAAAAACATTGGTTCATTTATAAATTCTCTAATAATTTCATCCAAAAACGTTTCTTCTGCAAATTGTCCATCACTTAATTCATAAATCTTCTTTTCACATAAATGCACCAAAAATACATAATAATCCCCATTTTTAAATACTGCATCTGATAATAATTCCTTTACTTTCAAATTATAATCTCTTAAAGAAATTTCATCATTTTCATAAAGCATTTCAAATAATATTTGCAATAATGTTTTACAGTTTATCACAAATCGGTTATGTTCTATTTCATCCTGAAAAACAATGTCTTTCTCTGTTTCTTCTTTACTTATTTCTGGTGTATCATATATCTGTGTTTTATAGGTAAGAATATCCTGTAGTTTATCTATAGAAAACGTCTTATGCATATTTAGACCCATAAATGGCTTTATTAAAATATCCATATCACTAGGTTGTCCTTTTTGAATTATGTTTTCAAGCATACTTTTAAAATCAAATCTACTTCTCAGTCTTGATAATTTGGATTTATGTATCATATCATCCGTTTTTATTCCCAAATCAATGCAAGCTTTTAGTAGCTGACTATGATTATTCATTGCAACTTTTAATTCTGTATCCAATCTATATATTTCATTAGAAGTTCTATAAAATTGGTCCGATTCTTCTATTATTTTTTTGTTTTCTGATTTTTTTAATGCTGCTTGTATTAATTCTTTATTTTTTACAAATAACTTCTGTTCTTCATCAAACCATCTAATCCCTGTATCAAAAAATTCTCGATAAGCTTCAACCCCTGAAAACACATTGGTAGTTAACAACTCAATCACTTGATTTTTGCGAAAATACAAGCGATTCACTTCTTGATTAATTCTTTTAACAACTTGTGTTCCTCCTTTAAAATCTTTGGACTGAATCATTTTTTCAAGGAGAAGTTGCTCTACACTAATTTTACTTTCATCTTTAATTTCCTTGGTATCCAAATAGAATTCTATTCCATCTGCACTAATAGAATACCAAACTGTTCCATCCTGAATTCTACTCTCTAATAATTTCACTCTTGATATTTTTTTAATACGTTCAATTGGATCATAATATTCAAAGAAAAAAGGCTTACCATCATTTTTCAATTTCTCAAAGATATAATCCACTAAGATTTTATTATCGTTTTCATCTAATATTATTCCAAAATCTCTTTTTATGCATTCTGTCATAAAACTTACATACTGCTGATATGTAACATCTTGCTCTTTAAAATTATTTTCTTCAATAAAAAAACGCAACACAGCCATGAGAATATATCCCATATCTAGATTTTCATATTCTCCTTCCCTAAACCAGGAAAAAGAAATATCTGATAATCGAAAAAAAGGATAATACTTCTTAAGGTTGAGCATGCGCTCTCTATGATCTGTTATAATGTCATTTGCTAAAATATGCTCTTTGGGCATAATGTTCCTCTCCATATTTGAATATATTATAACTCCGTTCTTCCTTCTAATGCTCTTAGTAAAGTAACTTCATCTATATACTCTAAATCTCCACCCACTGGAACTCCACTAGCAATTCTTGTTACCTTAATTCCTGCAGGCTTTACCATTTTTGATATGTACATTGCTGTAGCCTCTCCCTCAATACTTGAATTTGTGGCAATAATGACTTCTTCCACATCTCCTTGGAGTCTAACCAGCAGCTCTTTTATTTTAATATCTCCTGGCCCTATTCCTAACATTGGTGAAATTGCTCCATGCAATACATGATATACACCTTTGAATTTGGTCGTTTTTTCATATGCCGTCAAATTTCTAGAATTTTCTACAACCATAATTACTTTATGATTACGCTCTGGATTACTGCAAATCGGACACTCTTCTTTATCTGTTAGGGTATAACAAGTTTTACAAAATCTAACATTTTTCTTAGCATCCACAATTGCATTCGCAAGGCTTTCCGTTCGCTCCAAAGGCATATTAATTATATGAAAAGCAAGGCGTTGAGCTGTTTTTGCTCCAACGCCCGGAAGTGCTGCTAACTCTTCAATTAATTTTGTGATTTGGCTTCCATAATAATCCATTAGAAAGGGAACCCTCCTCCAAGTCCGCCCGTCAATTTTGACATAGACTCTTGTGACACATCCTCAACTTGTCGTATTGCCTCATTTGTAGCTGCCATAATCAAATCTTCAAGCATCTCTATATCATCAGGATCTACAACTTCTGCATCCAACTTTACCTTGATGACTTGTTTTTTGCCAGACATTGTGACTTCAACTGCACCACCACCAGCCGTCGCTACAAATTCTTTTACTTCTAATTCTTTTTGAGACTCTTCCATCTGCTTTTGCATCTTCTGAGCTTGTTTCATAAGATTGTTCATATTCCCAGGCATTCCTGCTCCTGGAAATCCTCCACGTTTTGCCATGTTCTATATTCCTCCTTGCAATTAAAAAGGTGAAAATTTATGATTACTCTTCAACCTTAATATCCATTTTAACGTATTCTTCAACATCTGTAAATGCATCTTCGAATTCAATATTTTCACCCAAACATTGAACCTTCAATTCCACTTTTTTCCCTATAACGCCTTCAATTATACTTGTTACTGAATTTATAAATTCTTCTCTATTTAAAAATTTATAAATAAAATCACTGGATGTCATAATAACCAATTCATTATTAATTACTGTTAATTTTGACATTTCCAAATAACTTTTATACATTGGCTCAATCTGGCTAACAACACCCCTCCAATTACTAGCCACCTGCTTTAAATCTTCCGGTAATGCTTTGATTGTTGCTTTTACCGGCTTATTTATTGTTGGATTTTCAGAATATTTTTTTTGGCTTGGCTGATTATCTCTTATTAATGATAATGCCAAAATATCTTCTTTTTCTTTTACCAATGCTTCTAATCGTTTTAAACGTTCTGTAATTGAATTAATATCAATTTCCATTTGAGGTCTTGTAAGTTTTATTAATGCTACTTCAACTTGAATTCTCTTTTGCGTAGAAAATTTCAATGATGCACTTAACTCTGATAGAATTTTAATATATCTTATAATGGTGTTTTCATCCACCATATAAACTTCTTCTCGTAATTTTTGTATATTTTCTGCCGACATATCTAGCATTTCTTCTGATTCCGGTGACGTCTTCATCAATAACAAATTTCGAAGATACCATGTAAAGTCTGCAACAAACTGTGATAGATCTCGTCCTTGTAGAATAATTTCTTGTAATTTTTTAATACACTCTGTAACATTGCCATTAATTATCATTCTAAGCATTTCCGAAAACACTTCAATATCCACAGTTCCTAAAATCTCAAGAACATCTTCATATCGTAATTTTCCATCTATATAGAATGCCATGCTTTGATCCAAAAGACTAAGCGCATCTCTCATTGCACCATCCGCCATTTTAGCAATATATCTTAAAGCAGAATCCTCTACTACTGCATTTTCTGCTATTGTTAATTCTTGCAATCTCTCTGTTATTACCTCAACTGAAATACGTTTAAAATCATATTTTTGACATCTTGACATAATTGTCACAGGGATTTTATGAGCTTCTGTTGTGGCCAAAATAAAAATGACATAAGCCGGCGGCTCTTCTAATGTTTTTAATAATGCATTAAATGCTCCTGACGAAAGCATATGAACCTCATCAATAATATAGACCTTATATTTTCCCTCTGTTGGTCTATATGCCACCTCTTCTCGTATCTGTCTAATATTATCCACACCATTATTACTTGCTGCATCTATCTCAATTACGTTTAGAGAGGATCCATTGGAAATTGCTTTACAAATCTCGCATTCTCCACAAGGATTTCCATTTACTGGTGATTCACAATTGACTGCTTTTGCAAGTATCTTAGCCACTGTCGTTTTTCCAGTTCCTCTTGTCCCACAAAAAAGATATGCATGTCCAACCCTATTTGATTTGATTTGATTAGTTAATGTTGTAACTATATGTCCTTGACCTTTTACATCCTTAAAAGTATCCGGTCTCCATTTTCTATATAGTGCTGTATATGACATGTAAGCTCCTTCCAATCCTCTCCAATATTCCTTTGCTTTGAAGGGGACTTTCTCCCTTAATCTCCAAATCCAATTCCCAATATTTTCGCATCTATTACTGTTGTACATTCCGGATCTACAACTTTTAATTTACCTGCAACTTCTGACAAGGGAACCTCTGTAATCTCATTATTACGCATTGCAACCATATATCCATAATCCTCTTTTAAAATTAATCTTGCTGCTTCTGCTCCAAACATTGTAGCCAACACCCTATCATAAGGACATGGGCTTCCTCCTCTTTGCATATGACCAGGTACTGTTATTCTTACATCTTGACCCGTTTTTTCCTTAATTTCTTCCCCTAATTTATAAGACACTGATGGAAATGGTTTATTCGCCATTTTTTTTCTATACTCTTTTTTTGTTAATAAAGCATCCTCTTTGGAAATAGCTCCTTCTGCCACAGCTAAAATAGAAAAGTTCTTGCCTTGATTTGTTCTTTCTTGCAATTTATCAACAACTTTTTCAATGTCATAAGGAATTTCTGGAATTAAAACAATATCTGCTCCTGCTGCTATTCCAGCGTGAAGTGTAATCCACCCCACTTTATGCCCCATTACTTCAACAATAAA
>JBFHFI010000094.1:0-8337 GCA_041583675.1 Butyrivibrio sp.
AAAATAAGTTGGGCATATTTACAAGTTTTTGTAAATATGCTATCTTTTAACTATCTTAAAATTCTATATCAGAGGTTCTTCTGATAATTCCATTTTATAAAAAAGCTTGCGATTTAGGGGGAAATATTATAATCGGAGGTTACTATGATCGGCAAAGCTTATACGTCATCTGTATTTGGAATTCATACAGATTTTATTGAAATTGAAGCAGATGTTACTTCGGGAATTCCTTGTTTTGATCTAACAGGAAATCTAGGAAATACTACAAAAGAAGCAAAAGAAAGAGTTAAAGTTGCTTTTAGAAATTCCCAAATTAAACTTGGACCAGTTAGAATAACGGTAAATTTATCACCGGCAAATATTAGAAAAGAAGGCCCGTATTTTGATCTACCTATTGCAATTGCAATTTTACGTTCTATGGGTATTGTAGAAAATCAAGAATCGATTTTTTTTGCAGGAGAATTAGGACTTGATGGAAGTGTGAATCCCGTAAATGGAATACTTCCCATTGTAATTTGTGCTTTAAAACACGGGATTACAAAATGTGTTGTTCCAAAGGAAAATGTTTCAGAAGTAGCATATGTGCAAGGTGTGGAGATATATGGTGTGGAGAATTTAAAAGAATGTATTTTATTTTTAAATGGAGCGTTGGAGATACCTGTTTGTTATGATTGTTATCAGGTTTTTCAAGAACCAATTCAAGAAGACTACGCAGAATTAAAAGGGCAAATTAATTTAAAAAGAGCAATTATGATTGCAGCTTCAGGATTGCATAATTTATTGATTATTGGGCCGCCAGGAGAGGGAAAAACAATGTCTGCGGCAAGAATTTCATCTATTTTACCGCCTTTAACATTTGAAGAAAGTCTACAAGTGTCTCAAGTCTATAGTGTAGCAGGTTTACTAGGAGAATCTCATGCATATATTAATAAAAGGCCATTTAGAAATCCTCATTATAGTATTACACCTGTAGCATTTGGTGGTGGTGGCGCAAATGCAAGACCAGGGGAAATTAGTCTTTCTGCAGGGGGCGTTTTGTATTTGGATGAGTTGAATTTATTTCAAACTCAGACTTTAGAAATGCTTAGAAAACCTTTGGAAACCAAGAAAATTACAATTCATAGACAAAAGGGAAAATGCGAATATCCAGCAGATTTTTTGTTGGTAGCATCAATGAATCCGTGTAAGTGTGGATATTATCCGGATCGAAATTTATGCAAGTGTACAGAACAAGAAATTAGGCACCATATGGGAAAGCTAAGCAAAGCATTATTAGATAGAATGGATCTATGCATTCAGGTAAAAAGAATAACATTTGAAGAATTGAAAACAAATGAATCTGAATTGTCTAGCATAAAAATGAAGGAATATGTTGAACGTGCAAGACAAGCCCAGAAATTTCGATATCGGGATGAAAATTTTAAGTTGAATTCAGAGATACCACCAAGTGAATTATATAAATATTGTAGTATTGAAAAAGAGGCAGAAGATTTTATGAAAAAAATATTTGACGGATATCATTTGTCTGCACGTAGTTATCATAAAATATTAAAAGTTGCAAGAACAATTGCGGATATGGAAGGAATGGAAAAAATACAGATTGATCATCTTAGTGAAGCTTTTGGGTACAAGATGATACAGGAGCATGTATGAGAAGAGAATACTGGTTCTGGATTAATAATATAGAAGGAATAGGAATTTCCAAAACCAGGAACCTATTAAATGTTTTTAAAAGTCCATATAGAATTTTTCACGCAACGCAAAAAGAATTAGAAAAAGTAAAGGGGTTAACCAACAAAGATATTGCATGTATTTTAAATGAAGGAAACAAGGAAAAACAAATAAAGCGATATAGTAGATATATTTTAAATCATAAAAAAATGGTTTTTCCAATTGATGAAAATTATCCGACGAAGCTACAAGAAATATTTGATAAACCTAATATATTGTATTATAAAGGCATACTACCTTTGGAAGATCAATTATCAGTTGCGATTGTTGGTTCTAGACAATGTACACCATATGGGTGTAGTATGGCAAGAGAACTATCGAGACAATTGTCCCATTATAATGTGAATATTATTAGTGGATTAGCTTTAGGAATTGATAGTGAAGCACATCGAGGAGCTGTAATGGCAGGGGGTAGAACATTTGGAATATTAGCAGGAGGCGTTGATCGGTGTTATCCAGCATGTAATTTTAATTTGTATATGGAAAT
Organism: Butyrivibrio sp.; assembly: GCA_041583675.1. Taxonomy (GTDB): domain Bacteria; phylum Bacillota; class Clostridia; order Lachnospirales; family Lachnospiraceae; genus Eshraghiella. The sequence continues at coordinate 2,219 of JBFHFI010000094.1, forward strand.
ACAAAAAAATGGTGGAATTATATCTGAATATCCTTCTGAAGTAAGAACTGTTCCAGGAATGTTCCCATTGAGAAATCGGATTATAAGTGGTCTTTCTGATGTGGTAATTGTAGTGGAGGCAGGGAAAAAAAGTGGTTCTTTAATAACGGCTAGTTATGCACTGGAACATAATCGTAGAGTGCTAGCGATTCCTGGAAGATTAGGAGATCCTGCAAGTCAAGGTTGCAATGAATTAATTGCGCAGGGGGCAGAGGTTATATACTCATTGGATGCTTTGATTGATGAGTTGGGACTAGCAACAAAACAATCAGAATCAAATATGAATAACAATGTTGAACTTGCAAGTGATGAAAAAATGTTGTATAGTCTATTACTAGATTTTACTTCCAAAAGTTTGGAGTCGTTAATGATGCTTACAAATATGAATTGTGGAAGAATTATGACAGCATTAATTCAGTTAGAAACCAAAGGTTTAATAAGGGAGACAAGTAAAAATTTCTATGTTAGGGTAAGGTAATATGGAGTTAACAAACATATAATGAATAGTGGAGGGAAATAATATGGCAAAATATTTGGTGATTGTAGAATCACCTGCAAAGGTAAAAACAATCAAAAAGTTTTTGGGACCAAATTACGAAGTTGCAGCATCGAATGGACATGTTCGAGATTTGCCAAAAAGTTCACTCGGAATAGACGTTGAAAATGATTATGAACCTAAGTACATAACAATCAGGGGAAAAGGCGATGTATTAGCTAATTTAAGAAAATTAGTTAAAAAGTCAGATAAGATTTATCTAGCGACCGATCCAGACCGTGAAGGAGAAGCCATTTCATGGCATCTTGCAAAAGCTCTTAAGATTGATGAAAAAGATATTAATAGAATTAGTTTTAATGAAATAACGAAAAATGCGGTAAAAGCGTCTATAAAAGATCCAATAGGATTAGATATGGATCTTGTGAATGCACAACAGGCAAGAAGAATACTTGATAGAATGGTTGGATATAGCATTAGTCCATTGTTGTGGATAAAAGTAAAAAGAGGATTATCTGCAGGGCGTGTACAATCTGTGACATTAAGAATCATTTGTGACCGAGAAGAAGAGATTAATGCATTTATACCGGAAGAATACTGGAGTGTTGATGCAATTTTAAATTTTAACGGGGAGAAAAAACCTGTTACAGCTAAATTAATGGGAAATGAAAAGGAAAAAATTTCCTTACATAGTGAAGAAGAAGTACAGAAAGTATTAAAAGAATTAGAAGGTGCAGATTTTCAAGTAAAAGAGGTAAAACGAGGAGAAAGAGTGAAAAAAGCTCCATTACCCTTTACAACAAGTACATTACAACAGGAAGCTTCTAAAACATTGAATTTCTCTACACAAAAAACAATGAGAATTGCACAACAGTTATATGAAGGAATTGATATAGCAGGTAAAGGTACCATTGGTATGATTACCTATTTAAGAACTGATTCTACTAGAATATCAGAAGAAGCGGATAAATTAGCAAGAGAATTTATTAGGGATACATATGGCGAACAATATTTTATGAGTCCCGAAGAGTCTAAGAAAAATAGTAAAAAGATTCAAGATGCACATGAGGCAATTAGACCTACGAATATTGATTTAACACCATCTGAAATAAAGGCCTCCTTTTCTAGAGATCAGTTTAGATTATATCAACTAATCTGGAAAAGATTTACAGCAAGTAGAATGTCAAATGCAGTGTATGAGACTACAAGTGTGAAAATAGGAGCTGCACAATATAGGTTTGGTGTGTCTACGTCAAAAATAAAATTTGATGGATATATGTCAGTGTATATGTCAGATGATGATGTGAAATCAGATGCTCAAATTTTAAAATCAATTAATGAAGATAGCAAAGTGAATTTGCAGGAATTTGATACAAAACAGCATTTTACACAACCACCAGCACATTATACAGAGGCTTCATTAGTTAAAACATTGGAAGAATTGGGGATAGGACGTCCATCAACTTATGCGCCAACAATAGGTACAATTATTGCAAGAAGATATGTAACAAAAGAACAGAAAAATCTTTATGTTACTGAAATTGGTGAAGTTGTTAATAAAATTATGATGGAATCATTTCCTTCTATTGTAGATGTGAATTTTACTGCAAATTTGGAATCCTTGTTGGATAAAGTGGAAGAGGGTAGTGTGAATTGGAAAACAGTAATAAGTAACTTTTATCCAGATCTTTCTGAAGCGGTAGCAATTGCAGAAAAAGAACAAGAAGAAATAAAAATAGAAGACGAAGTAACAGAGATTATTTGTGAAAACTGCGGAAGAAATATGGTTATAAAATATGGACCCCATGGTAAATTTTTAGCATGTCCTGGATTTCCAGAGTGTAGAAATACCAAGCCGTATTTGGAAAAGGCTGGAGTTGCATGTCCGAAATGTAATTCTGAAGTTGTTTTATTAAGAACAAGACGTGGAAGAAAGTATTATGGATGTGAAAATCCGGAATGTGATTTTATGTCATGGAATAAACCTTCAGATAAAAAATGTCCGGAATGTGATGGAGCGATGGTTGAAAAAGGAAATAAATTATTGTGTATGAACGAACAATGTGGATATGTTATTCAAAATAAATAAAAACGAGCATCTGGTAAATTAATATAACCAGATGCTTGTTTATTTAATCACAAAAAAGCACCTTCTTTTTTGAATATTGAATCTATTCAACGTTTTTATCTGAAAATTCAGTAAAATAGATTGAAATGTACTTGAAATTGTGATACTATCTTTTCATAATACTAGTAAGTATAGTTGAATGAATTTACTATTTTGAAGGGTGGGTTAAAATGAGTAGCGTACAATTACTTGATAAGACTCGGAAAATTAATAAATTATTACATAATAATAGTTCGCATAAAGTTGTTTTTAATGATATATGCAAAGTATTAAGTGATATTTTATTATCAAATGTACTTGTAATTAGTAAAAAAGGTAAAATCTTAGGAGTTACTACGAATCATGATGTGGAAGAGATTAAAGAACTTGTGGATGATGAAGTTGGTGAAATTGTAGATGGAATGTTTAATGAGCGATTATTAAATGTATTATCAACCAAGGAAAATGTTAATCTTGAAACATTGGGATTTACACAAGAATATATTAATAAATATCAGGCAATTATTGCACCAATTTATATTGCAGGAGAACGATTAGGAACATTGTTTATGTATAAATTAAATGCACAATATGATATTGACGATATTATATTATGTGAATATGGAACAACAGTTGTAGGTCTTGAGATGATGCGTTCTGTAAATGAAGAAAGTGCGGAAGAAGATCGAAAAGTAAGTATTGTAAAATCTGCAATTAGTACACTTTCTTATTCTGAACTAGAAGCAATTGTACATATTTTTGATGAATTGAATGGAACAGAAGGAATTTTGGTTGCGAGTAAAATAGCGGATAGAGTAGGAATTACAAGATCTGTTATTGTTAATGCGTTAAGAAAATTTGAAAGTGCTGGTGTGATAGAATCAAGATCTTCTGGAATGAAAGGTACTTATATAAAAGTATTAAATGATGTGGTTTTTGAAGAGTTAGAAAAAGTAAAAGTTATAAAATAAAGTATAAACTCTTATATCATAAAGATATAGGAGTTTTTTTGAAAAAACTTGCATAAAGCTTGATAAATATGATATAAATATATAGTATTTCAGTTTGCAAAAATTTTGTTAATAAGAGATAAATGATTTAGAGCATCTTGTGGTTGGCATAAGTTTAACACACTAGATGATGGGAAATTTATACTTTACTTTTTAGTTTAAATCTTTATAATAGAAGTATAAGAAAAATTTTGGATTACAAATTTCGGAAAAGGAATTTCCGTTTATATAATAACTGCAAGGATGCACATTCTGGAGAGGAGAAATTGAAATGATTAATTCAGGAGCATATGCATATGTTGACTTACTTACAAGTGCAGCTGATTATTCTTGGACTAGAAATGATGTGATAAGCAGTAATATTGCAAATGTTGACACACCTAATTACAAGAGACAAGATGTTAGTTTTGAATCTATTTTGTCTAATGCAGTTGGTAAAGCTGGGTCATCATCTAATAATTTGACTGAAACTATTAGAAATATGGATTATAATTCAATTACACCAACTATTTACACCGATAATTCAGAATTATCATATAGATTAGATGGGAATAATGTTGATATTGACACTGAAGAAGTTGAATTGGCATCTAATCAGCTATATTATGAAGGTGTATTAGATGGTATTAATCAAAATTTTGCTCGTATTAAGACTGCATTAACTACGTCCGGCTGATAAATAGGCGGTTTTTTTGTTGTGCTTACAAAAACATATGACATTAAGAGAGGGTATATTATGGCAATTTTTACAGGTATGGATATATGTGCATCAGGAATGACGGCACAGAGATTACGAACAGATGTGATTTCAGAAAATATAGCGAATGCAAATACAACAAGGACATCAGAAGGTGGGGCTTATGTGCGTAAGAATGTAGTATTTGCTGAAAAGAAAACATTGGACCAATCTTTTAGCGCTGTTTTAAATAAAACAATTGGCGGTGTGTCTACAGGAGTAAAGGTAGTATCTATTTCAGATGATACAGATACCGATATGAATTTGGTTTATGAACCTTCTCACCCAGATGCAGATGAAGATGGTTATGTAACTTATCCTAATGTGAATGTGGTTACGGAAATGACGGATTTAATTGATTCCACAAGGTCCTATGAAGCAAATGCTACAGCATTTGAAGCATGTAAGAATCTTGCTTCTACAGGATTATCACTTTTGAAATAAAGGAGAATAAATAATGGCAGACATAAGTTCAATGTTGAATATAACTTCAAGTAATTTACAAAATATTATTTCATCTGGAATTTCTAATTCCTCAGATACAAGTTCTATGGATTCCTCAACTTTTGATGGAATTTATAATGCAGCCGTGAACATGGTGGGGGATACAAATACTTATTTACAAGATGCTCAAGAAGCAGAAGTTGCATATGCAACAGGAGAGCTGACAAGTACTCATGAATTAGCTGTAATTGAGCAGAAAGCTAGTTTATCTCTTCAATATACAGTTGCAATAAAAAATCAATTATTAAGTGCATACAAAGAGATTATGAATATGCAGATATAACTTATAACTTCGATTGGGGATAAATTGGCATGCAAGAAAGATTAATGAAATACGTACAACAACTTAAGGCATTCTGGGCAAAATTCAATAAAAAGCAAAAAACGATTTTTATATCCGTATCGGCAGGGATAGTGCTAACAATCATTATACTGGCGGTTGTTTTTTCGCGTTCGGATTTAGTTCTTTTAAGAACTTGTACCACAGAGACAGAAGCAGTAGAGGTGGAACAGCTTTTAACAGATGAAGGCATAAGTTATACAATTAATGAAAGTTATCAAATCAAGGTAGATGAGGCAGATTATGTTTCAGCAAAACTGGTTTTGGGTTCTAATAATATATCTTCAGATGGATATTCCATTGATGATGTGGTTTCAGGTGGATTTACAACAACAGAATCGGAAAAAGAAATCAAATATATAGCATATCTTGAATCGAAATTTGCATCTGATTTAGAATCTATGGATGGAATTAAAGATGCTCGAGTGAATATTGTATATACAGATACAGATGATTCGGTTTTTGCAGAGAATAAAGATGCGTCGATTACGGCGACTTTGACACTTTCTAAGCAATTAACGGATGGGCAATCAGAGGCAATCGGATTATTATTATCCACCAATGTGGGAAGTGATAACACAAATAATGTGTTGGTAATAGATAGTGAAAGTAATGTACTCTATTCTGGAGGAAGCAGTAATACTTCCATATCATCTTCAGCAAGTCAAAAGGTAGCGAGTGCATTGGAAAGTGCTCTAATAGAAGAAGTACAAGAGGCATTTACAAAAACCGGAATCTATAATGATGTAAATGTAGTTCCTAATCTTGTAGTTAATTTTGATGATGTTGAAGTGATTAATCATGATTATACGATCCCAGAAGGCTCAGATGCAGGGCTTGCTAGTTCTTCATATGTGGTTAACTCAGAGGGTGCGATTTCAGATGCAACA
>JBFHFI010000095.1:0-8225 GCA_041583675.1 Butyrivibrio sp.
GAAAATATCAATGAAAAAAACAATTTATATTGAAGGCATGATGTGTGGACATTGTACAGCAAGTGTGGAAAAAGCATTAAAAGGTATTCCTGGAGTTACCAATGTAGAGGTTAGTTTGGAAGAAAATCGCGCGGAAGTTTTTATGAAGGACACAATTGAGGATGAAATAATGAAAAAAGTAGTTGTGGATGCAGGATATCAAGTAACGAATATCATTTAAAAATTCATATTATTTATAGTTATTTAACTTTTATAATTCACATTGACATGAGATAATATATATAGATGGAAAATACAAATAAGTGTGAGGATATTATTTTGGGAAATTTACCAGTTATATATAAAGAACCACAAGATTGGGAGCGTTTGTTATTTTATTATGAGGCAGCCCTATCCCAAGTTCAGTCTAGAATTCAAGTGATTAATAAAGAATTTCAATTATCAAATAATTACACGCCAATTGAGCGAATTACAACGAGAATTAAAAATCCAGATAGCATTGTTCGTAAACTTTCAAATTCAGGATATGACTTGACTTTGGAGAGTGTTGTAAAACATATAAATGATGTTGCAGGAATAAGGATCGTGTGTTCGTTTACATCGGATATTTATGAAATAGCGGCATTTATTATGGCGCAGGAAGATATTAATGTATTAAAAATCAAAGACTATATCACATGTCCTAAGGCCAATGGATATATGAGCTATCATATGATTATATCTATTCCTGTTCATTTATCAGAAAGTGTGGTATGTACAAAAGTAGAGATACAAATAAGAACGATTGCTATGGACTTTTGGGCAAGTCTAGAGCATAAAATGTATTATAAATTTGAAGGAAAAGCTCCAGAACACATTCGAAGAGACTTAAAGGATTGTGCGGATATTGCTGCTTTTTTAGATAGAAAAATGTTATCTATTAATGAAGAAATATTGCGTTATAAAGTGGACCCAGTAGAGGATGCAGAAGTAGATGAAGTTGCATTAGTTAGTGAATTTTTGGGAGTCATTATTGAAGAGAATTAAACAAAGTGCGAGATAAAAAAGGTAAATACACGGAAATGATTTTTGCGGGTAAACATTCAAAGGAAAAGAGTCGGATAAAAAGACTGTAACCTTTGTGGTGGGAGCCCGTTTTAAAATAAGTTTAAAAACTAATATTGTACTTGTTATTGTGTCTATGGTACAATCAATTTGATAGTTGAGAACTGTGAAATACTATTAATTTATTCATTTACTAGGAGAGTATGAATGCGTAAATATTTTATAATAAAAGTAGTTGTGGCAGGTATGGTATCTGCCATTGTTTTAAGTGGATGTGATAGCAAGAGCAATGCTACCAAATATTACAATCAAGGATTGACATACATAGAAGCAGATAATTACATAGATGCAGTTGAAGTATTAGAAAAGGCAGTAGAATTAGATGTAGAAAATATTGAATATCTAACTTATTTAGGAATGGCGGAGATTCAGACATGTAAATATGATGATGCAATTACAACATTTCAAGAGATAATAGACCTTGATGATACCCATGTCGATGCATATAGGGGAATAGGAATTGCTTATTATGAAAAAGGGAGCTATTCCAAAGCAATAGAACAGTTTCAAAAAATAGAGGATATGTCTAGTGAATATGATGATATTAGATTGGATGCATTAAAATATATGGGTGTCGCCTATTATGAAATGGAAGATTATGAGCATGCAATTGAATGTTTTACTACTGTATTAGACAATTGTTCCAAACAAGAAAAAGCAGAAATATATTTTTTAAGAGGGGCCTCATATGTTGAATTAAACGAGGAAGATAATGCAGTTATGGATTATGAAGCGTCTTTGAAAATTGATGATAGTTCTTATGATATGTATTGTAGAATGTTTACATCACTATATGATGCGGGATATATCGAAAGAGGAGAATCCTATTTAAAAAGGGTGGTAGACCTGGAGGATTCGGATGATTTAACAATTGGAAAGACTTATTATTTACTAGGGAATTATGAACAAGCCACTTCATATTTAAAAAAAGCAATTCAAGAGGGATTATCAGAAGCAGCATTTTATTTAGCTAAAACGTATGAGAATCAAGGGAATTATATTAGTGCAGAGACAGTTTATAAGGATTATATAAATGATTATCCAAATGATGCAAGTATTTATAATCAGTATGGAGCATATTTAATTAATCTACAAGAATATAAACAAGCACTTGTATACATAGAAACAGGATTAAGCATTGAAAAGAATACAGCAGAACAAGAACTTTTATATAATCAAGCAGTATGCTATGAATATTTGGGTGATTATGAACAAGCACTAACATTATTTACTGAATATGTGGCAACATATCCAGAGGATAAAGTGGCACAAAAAGAGTATTGTTTTTTACAAACTCGATAGAAAGGTATTATATGTTAGAGACAAAAGAAATACAAGAAAGAGTAATATTAATAGCGGTAAAATTAGATATTACCAAGAACCACAGCGGATTATATATAGATGTAGATAAATCATTGGATGAGTTAGAAGATCTTGTAAGAACGGCGGGAGCTATTTCTGTAGGAAGAATCACTCAGAATAGAGAATCTGTACATCCTGGAACTTATATAGGAAAAGGAAAACTTGAAGAACTTAGAGAAATGATCTATGAAATGGATGTCACAGGTATTGTCTGCGATGATGAATTATCTCCTGCACAGATGGGAAATTTAGAAGCTGCATTACAAGTGAAAATTATGGATAGAACACTTATAATTCTAGATATTTTTGCGGCGAGAGCAAATACAAGTGAAGGAAAAATACAAGTTGAATTGGCGCAACTTAAATATCGTTCTTCTAGATTGGTTGGATTGGGAAGATCTCTTTCACGTCTTGCAGGTGGAATTGGAACCAAAGGGCCAGGAGAGACGAAACTAGAGATGGATAGAAGGCTGATCCAAGATAGAATGGCGCAATTAAGGCATGAATTAGCAGATGTAGTAATACATAGAGAATTAACAAGAACACAGAGACGAAAGACACATATACCTGTTGTGGCTATTGTTGGTTATACAAATGCAGGAAAATCAACATTGTTAAATACGTTAACCAATGCTGATGTTTTAGAGGAAGATAAACTATTTGCAACATTAGATCCGACAACAAGAAATCTAGAGCTGGAAAGTGGACAACAGATACTATTAACAGATACTGTTGGATTTATTAGTAAGCTTCCCCATAATTTGGTGGAAGCATTTAAAAGCACATTGGAAGAAGCGATTTTTGCAGATATTATTATTCATGTTGTGGATGCATCTAATCCTTCAATGGAAACACAAATGCATGTGGTATATGAGACATTAGATGATCTTGGATTAAAAGATACACCAATTATAACAGCTTTTAATAAAATTGATGTAATTGAAGATGTTGAAATTAGGGATATTAGAAGTGAGAAAAGTATTCGCATTTCTGCAAAAAAAAGCATGGGTATGGAAGAGTTAAAAAGTGTCTTAGAAGATATCTTGAGAAAGACAAAGATTTATTTGGAAAAAGTAGTTTCTTATGATTCTGCAGGACAAATAGCGCTTATTCGTAAATATGGGCAATTACTTTTTGAAAATTATCAAGAAGATGGAATAGCAATAAAAGCATACGTACCAATTGAAATTTACGACAAAATAAAATAGAGGTGATAATAATGAGCAATGCAGATCAGATTTTTATAAATATGTGTAAGGATGTATTAGAAAATGGAGTTAGTACAGAAGGAGAAAAAGTACGTCCTCATTGGGAAGACGGAACTGCAGCATATACAATTAAAAAATTTGGAGTTGTGAATCGTTATGATTTGCAAAAAGAATTTCCTGTTTTAACTTTGAGAAAAACATATGTAAAAAGTGCTACGGATGAATTATTATGGATTTGGCAAAAAAAGTCAAATAATGTAAATGATTTACATAGTCATATATGGGACTCTTGGGCAGATAAGGATGGTTCTATTGGAAAAGCTTATGGTTATCAATTAGGAGTAAAACATCAATATAAAGAAGGTTTTATGGATCAAGTGGATAGAGTGATTTATGATTTAAAACATAATCCTTATAGTAGAAGGATTATGACTAATATTTATGTACATGAAGACCTTTATGAAATGAACTTATATCCATGTGCATATAGTATGACTTTTAATGTAACACAAGAAAAATCAAGTGATAAATTAACTTTAAATGCAATTTTAAATCAAAGGTCACAAGATATATTGGCTGCAAATAATTGGAATGTAGTTCAATATGCAGTTTTGTTACATATGATTGCGCAAGTTTGCGATATGCAAGTAGGGGAATTGGTTCATGTAATTGCAGATGCACATATTTATGATCGACATATTCCAATTATCAAAGAGTTAATTAGTAGACCTACTTATGCAGCGCCTACCTTTAAATTAAATCCAGAGATTAAAGACTTTTATGATTTTTCAAGAAATGATATTTCTTTGGAAAATTATATAACAGGACCACAAATAGAAAATATAGAAGTAGCAATATAGATTGGAGCAACAATGAATTTAATAGTAGCAGTTGATACAAATTGGGCAATTGGAATGAAAAATGAATTATTAGTAAAAATACCTGAAGATCAGAAATGGTTTAGGGAAATGACAACAAATAAAGTTATTATTATGGGAAGAAAGACTTTAGAAAGCTTTCCTAATAAAATGCCTTTGAAAAATAGAGTTAATATAGTAATTACAAAAGATATGAATTATAAAGTAAAAGATGCAATAGTTGTACATAGCATTGAAGAGGCTTTGGAACAATCCAAGAAATACCAAGAAGAAGATGTTTATGTTATTGGAGGAGAATCTATTTATAAACAGATGCTACCTTATTGTAATATAGCGCACGTAACAAAAATTGATTATGAATATGATGCAGATACGTTTTTTCCTAATTTGGACAAAGACCCAGAATGGAAAGCTTCGGAAGTTAGTGATGAAAGAACATATTTTAGTTTGATATATGAATTTATTAAATATGAGAGGAGATAAAAAATGGATGAATATATGACAAAAGAAAAAAAACGTAAAGCGATTATTGTATTCTTAATTAAAATGTTTTTCAGCCTATTATCCTTTGCTTTGGCTATATGGGTAGTCATTTTAATGTGGAATTCTTAGGCTTATTTATATGAATCATAATGGTTATGCTAAAAATAATTCTGTTAATAGAATTTTAATAGGGATAAAATTTTATTAAGTTTAGAAAATGAGTATTTGGGGAGGTAATCATATGGCATTTTGTAGCAATTGTGGTACAAAAATAATTGAAGGCGGTAAATTCTGTGTTTCATGTGGAAAATCAGTAGAAGCTGAGCTTGCACACGAGAAAATTTATCAAAAACAGTTGTCTGAAGAGATAATAGAAGAAAAAAATGACTTAGATATTTCTGAAGTGGAATCAGAGATAGTAGATGAGGAATTAAAAATACCGAAAGTGGAGCTGAACACGCTAGAATCAAATGTAGAAATGCCCAAAGTGGGAATGGAGACATTGGAAGAGAAAGAAAAAGTATTAGAAGTGGGAGCAGAGACACTAGAAGCCAATACGGAAACATCGGAAGTGGGGACGGAGATACCGGAAACAGAGGCAGAAATATTAGAAGTGGGATTAGAATCACAGGATTCAAACTTAAACACATCGGAAGTGGGGACTGATGTATCGGAAGTTGAGTTAGAGATGCCAGAAGTGGAGAAAGAAACATCTGAAAAAAAACCAGAGATATCTGAAGAACCAATAGTAGAAGAGTATATAGAAACTGTAAGTAAATCTGAAGCAGTTCCACAATCTATAGAAAAATCAAAAAAGAAATCAAAAAAAAGAGTATTGATACCATTGCTATTAATACTTATCTTAATAATAGTTTCAGCAGCTATTATTATATATTTATCCATTGAAAAAAAAGACATAATAGATTTAGATCAGTTTGCTACTGTTGAATATCAAGGGATGAATGGCGAAGGGGAAGCAAACGTATATTTTAATATTTATGAATTTGGATTAGAATTAGATGAAATGAAAGAAGATACAGACATTTTTGATAGAATTTCAGAAATATTTGGCAGAAAAGAAATAGATCAAATTGGTGCAATAGAACTTTTGAATTCTATTACTGTGTCAGTGAGTCCAGAAGAAGATTTATCAAATGGGGATAAAGTAACCGTTTATTTTGAATATGATCAAAACCTGGCATCGGAATATGGTTTGAAATTTCAATCAGTGGATCAAGAATATACGGTAAAAGACTTAGACTCTTATATAGAGGTGGACCCTTTTAAGGATATTATTGTGACTTTTTCAGGGGTAGAACCTTTTGCAAGTGTTCAATATGAAAATAATTCAGAGGATCATATTATTGAATCTCTTTATTATGAATTTGAAAATTATGATATGTTGAAAGAGGGGGATACGGTAACACTTTTTCTTTCCGAGGATGAGATTGAGTATGCCCAAGAATACGGGTATTTATTAACAAAAACATTTCAAGAATATGACGTAAAAGGGTTAGATTCTTATATTAGCACGCTAGAGGATATATCAGAGGATGATTTAGAGACATTGCTTGAAAGGGCTCTTATACAGATCCAAGAAGATTATACAGACTTAGAAGATTATGGGACATTATCTGAGATAGAATTTGCTGGAACATATTTTCTGGCAGGCAATTCAGGAGATAGTTATCCTCATAATACGATTTTTATAATTTATACTGCTTTGATTAGTAGTCCTAATCAAGAGTTTGTAGATACGATGATATATATTCCTGTAAAAATAGATAATATGATAAATGCTTCTGAAGAGGGATTTATTTCAGATGAGTATTTAGAAATATGGGGAGAAATTACCTTGGAGAATTATGATTACAGTTTAAAAGGATATGTATCTCAAGAGATTATGTATCAAGAAATTATGAATGAGTTATCAAAAGATTATGAGATTTGGATTTCTGAGGAATTAACGGATTTTAGTCAATAATTTAAATAAAGCTATATACCTTGAAACGTATAAAAGGTATATAGCTTTTTTGAAAATATATAATATAAAAAATTGACCAAGAAGAAATAGTATGATAATATGATAGAATATTTACAAAAGTCTATCATTGGGATGGAGGGATTTAGTAATTGGAATTAACAAAAGAATATATAGAACAATATTTACAAGAATTAAAAGAATCAATTGAAAATGATAAATATAGAGTTGACAATAACACAAAAAGACAAAAGAATAATAGATTATATATAGATTATCTGATGAATGAAAAGCAGAGAAAGAAAATACTGCTTAGTATTGTACCTGAAGATTTTTCCTGTGTTCTGAAGAATGAACATAATGGATTTGAGCATGAGCAATTATATGTATTTGGAAAAAGGGTGAAACTAGCTAGAAGATTTAGAAGCGGGTATGACAGAGTTAGATTGTATATCAAATTCAACAAGCTGGATAACTTATTTATAATTGTGATCTCATTTCACATTCAAGAGTACCCACTAAAATTTCCATTTAAGACAGCAAAGCAATAGATGGAAGTGCGGCTTATGCCGTTATGTTTGTTTTTATCAAAGGAGGAATAATATGGAACGCCCACAGAATGTAGATTTTTGCATAGAATGCCGTAAGGAATCAGAATATATTTTAAGGGAAGAATACAGAACGCAAATTATTAAGGATAAAGAATATACATATAAGACAGTTGTTGCCTATTGTACAGAATGCGGTGCTGAGATGTATATACCAGGACTGGCAGATATGGACATGGAACTCTTCGACAACTATTATCGTAATATGGAAGGGCTTATCACAATAGAAGAGATATGGCTTTTAATGAAAAAATACAATATGGGAAAGGCACCACTTTCATTGGCTCTAGGATTTGGAGAAATAACAATTACTCGTTATTTAGAAGGACAGATGCCATCAAAAAAATACTCAGAAATTATGAGGGATGCGTTGTGTAGTCATCGTTTTATGAAATCAATGCTAGAGGAAAATAAAGCAAAAGTTGGAGAAAGTGCTTTTCGAAAGTCAATGAAAATTATAAGCAATATGGAAAAATCTAAGTTGGGTACTCCTAAGATTCAGGTTGCAATACAGTATTTAATTCGTCTTTCTTTGGAAGCAACGCCTTTGGCAATACAAAAAATGTTATATTATACACAGGGTTTGAGTATGGTTGTAACA
>JBFHFI010000096.1:0-8199 GCA_041583675.1 Butyrivibrio sp.
TTAAAATAAATAAAATGAGATTGCAACAGATTATATTTCTCTCTGGCAATCTCATCCTATTCAATATTTTAAATTATTTATTTTCTATGGTTACAGTTTTATAAGACTGTGTTTCTGTATATATTTCATCTTTTAATAGATTCTTCTTGTATTTTTTAGCTCTTGTAAACTGATAAATCACAGCTCCAAGATTTGCTGATAATGAAATTAAACTCACAATGAAAAATGTTGTTTTACTATGTGTTGTTCTTACAGGTACCATTTTTTCTGCAAATGCTGGTACTGTCATAATAAACATAATCCATAATGCTAATGTTTGTGCTCGATGTTGCAACCATGCACCTTTTTTTATAAAGAATGTTGGTATTGTACAAGATAATAATAAAATCATACCACAATATACAGAATGGTCTGAGATGCAATTATAAGTATATGCAAAGTTCCAGAGATCATAAGCTATTATGTAGATCCAAATCATATCAGGCCAAATCATATCTTTTGTCTTACTTTTAGATACATAAATTCCAGTCCAACCACAAATCAAAATAATATTTAACAATCCTGCAATTCCATTCATAATATTCCACGGTCCTGACATCACCCATAGATTATCTACAACGCCTCCATCTGTTAGTCCATAAGAAAAACATTGGAAATCTCTAATCGCTGCCTCTAGAATATTTAGCCCTAAAATAATTGGTGGGAAAAATAAAACCCACTTCTTTTTAGCAACAGCAGGTATATAGCGAATCGCCATAAAACCTAAACATCCCGCCAATGCAGAATACGTTTTTACCCAGTTAAACCAAGTACCTGTTCCATACTCGTTTCCTGGTGCCGCCGTTGTTGGCCATACAAAAATTGTTAATACAATAGGTAGAATTAAGAATAATAAAATTCCTCCCCATCTGGTTGACCTTGCGAATTCATTAAATGCCATTAATGCAAGTAATACAAACGCCATAATTGCCCATGTCTTTAAATCTGGTACTTCATATAAAATATGCATGCTTCCTCCTCAGTTACCTTAGTAACTTAGCTCCTTCTATTTTTTTATTTTATTGCCCACTCTTTTACTTGACCTCTCAACCAGTCAAACCATTCTGTCATTCCCTCTCCAGTTTTGGAAGAAATTGGCACAATTTGCATATTTGGATTAAGTTTTTTTACATACTCTCTGCATTTATCCATATCAAAATCAAAATATGGTAATACATCAATCTTATTAATTAATAATACATCACAAATAGAAAACATTAAAGGATATTTTAATGGTTTATCATCGCCTTCTGGAACACTTAAAATCATTACATTTTTAACTGCACCTGTATCAAATTCGGCGGGACATACTAAATTTCCTACGTTTTCAAGAATTGCAAGATCAATATCTTCTGTTCCTAATTCTCGAATTCCTTGTCTTGTCATATCAGCATCTAAATGACACATTCCACCTGTATGTAATTGTATCACTTTAGCTCCTGTAGATGCAATTGTATCCGCATCTACAGCAGAATCAATATCCGCTTCCATAATTCCAATACGAATTTCTTTTTGTAATTCTTTAATTGTCTGCATCAAGGTTGTTGTCTTTCCCGACCCTGGTGAAGACATCAGATTCAAAAGAAATGTTTGCGATTTTTTTAATTCCTGTCTTAACAACTCTGCATCTTGATTATTATCTTCAAATATACTTCTTTTGATATCAATAATCTTAAATTCACTCATAGCTAATCCTTTCTTATTCTAATTTCTTTTAATATAAACTCTTGACCGCTAAGGATTTCCCAATCATCTGCCTGACAAATCGGACATTTCCCCTTATTTTTTACAATACGGAACACCTTTTCACAATGATGACAGTATCCATTTCCTGGAATCGTTTCAATAATTAACTCGCTTCCACTTAGTAAAGTTCCTTCCGTAACGTTAGGATAATATTCCGTAAGATATTTGGGTACAATTTCCGAAAGTTGTCCTACTTGTACAATAATTGAATCTATCTTTTGATCAAGAGCATTATTTTTCGCTTCTCTTTCTACCATATTAACTAATTGTACAAGTAATGTTATTTCATGCATAGATACCTCTGTTCTTAACTTTACTATAAGTTATTATATTTCCATACTATCTCTGTTTGGATTCAATGCAATTTTAACTTTACGACCAATTTGATGTTTAATCGCATGTTTTTTAATATTTTCATATCCAAAACTATATGCATCATACTCTTTTTTAAGTGTGATTGCATCAAATTTACATCTTACTGTACATTCACCGCAACCAATACATTGGTTTGAATCTACAACCGCAACTCCACACTCAAGGCAACGCTTTGTCTCTTTTTTCATTTGTTCTTCTGTAAGTGTAATTCTTGGGTCTGAGAAAGTGTTTTCTTTTGTTGAATCATGAGCAACTGCAGCTCTTTTCACTTTATCATATCCACTAAATTCAACATTTGTTTTATCTAACTTATCAAAAATACGACGATTACGTCCCAATGTTAAACTTTGTCCTTCTTGCACTGCACGATGAAGTGAATCTGCTCCTTCTTTTCCTGCTGCAATGGCATCTATTGCAAATCTAGGGCCTGTTACAACATCTCCACCAGCAAAAATTGTTTCCTCTTCGGTTTGAAGTGTAAATGCATCAACAGCTACTGTACCATTAGGGTTTACAATAACTTTACTATCTTTGAGTAAATCTCCCCACTGCATAGATTGTCCAATTGATAATAAAACTTTATCTGCTGGCACAATCATAGTATCTTTTTCATCAAATTTTGGAGCAAATCTTCCTTCTTCATTAAATACACTAATACAACGTGTAAATTCAACGCCGGTAACTTTTTCGTTTTCAACAACAATACGTTTTGGTCCCCATCCATTATGAATTGTAACTTTTTCCGCTTTTGCTTCTGTTACTTCTTCATCTTGAGCTGGCATTTCTTTTTCACTTTCTAGACAGAACATACTAACTGCTGATGCTCCAGTTCTAGTTGCAGTACGAGCTACATCAATGGCAACATTTCCACCACCAATAACTACTACATTACCAGGTGTTGTTATATTTTTACCAAGATTTACATCTCTTAAATAATCTACTCCGGCAATTACATCTTTATTATCTTCGCCTTCAATATTAAGTTTTCTTCCACCCTGTGCACCAATTGCTATGAAAAATCCATGATACCCTTCTTGACGAAGTTGCTCAATTGTAATATCTTTTCCAACTTCTACTCCAGTTTTAAATGTAACCCCTAATTTTTTTAAGACATCAATTTCTGCTTCTACAACATCTTTTTCAAGACGATATGATGGAATACCAAGTGTTAACATTCCACCTAATTTCTCTTGTTTCTCAAATACAGTAATTGTATATCCTTTTATTGAAAGATAGTAAGCACAAGATAAACCAGCAGGTCCTGCTCCTATTATTGCTATTTTCTTATCGCTATAATCAAATAATTTTTCTGGAATAAAACGTTTTTCTTCATTCAACTCTAAATCCGCAATAAATTTCTTGATTTCATCAATGGATACTGGCTCGTCAAAATGTCCTCTTGTACATTCTCCTTCACAATTATGAGGGCAAATACGTCCACAAACTGCTGGGAATGGATTTTCTTTTTTTATAAGTTCCAATGCTTCCATATACTTTCCTTGTGATGCAAGTTTAATATATCCTTGTACTGATATATGAGCAGGACAAGTAGATTTACATGGAGCAGCTCCTGACTTATATGTATTTTCATAATTATCTCTAAAGTTAGGATTATAACGTTCTGGTCCCCAATTATGATTATCAGGAAGAGGTTTTTTTGTATATGTAACTGGTTCTTTTGTACAAAGATTTTGTCCTAATTTCACTGCATTTGCAGGACAAGTCTCAACACATTGTCCACACGCCGCACATTTTTCAGGATCTACTTCTGCAATATAATTAGATCTAGACATATTAGGAGTTCCAAAATATTGAGAAGTACGCAAAGCAAAACAGACATTTCTTTCACAATTACATAACGCCCAAATTTTATCTGTTCCATCCATATTAGTAACTTGATGCATATAACCGCGTTTTTCAGCAAGTTCTAATACATCTTCGGCTTCTTTTTTTGTTATTCTTCTTGCTTTTCCTGTTTTAATACAAGATTCTGCAGTCGCACCTAAAATAATACACATCTCTTCAGGCATATTTCCGGTTCCTTCACCCATTTGCTGACGAACCAAACGACATTGACAAGGAGCAAGCGCAAGATGATTTTGATACTTTGTTAGCCACTGTGAGATTTCCTCATATGGTGCTTTTCTAGTATTTGACTTGATTGCAGCTTCAACAGGTATAACTCTTAAAGCTCCATTTCCCATTGGCATAATCTGTGTAACTGGTTCAACGGATACTCTGGAATATTCCTCAAATGCTCTTGCAATTTCCGGATGTGCTTTTGCTTGTTCACGATTCAACATCATAAGCTCAAAAACACCTGGTAAATAAATAATTAATTCAAAACGATCAGAACCATCACTTTGTGGTTTTAATTCCACTGCACCGATATCTGCTAATTCCATTAATTGATTAAAAGTCTCGGAATAACTTTTACCAACTTTTGCTGCGATATCCTCTATCTTTTCTTCTTTTCGGCGTTCCATGGATAATAATATATCTGCATGGTCATCTGTCAGAATATCAGCATATACATAATATTCTGGATCCGTTTCTGTATACACCTTATTTCTTTGGGTAATGTGTTGTGCTAGCTTTGAGATCTTTTCTCTCATCTGTAATCCTCCATACATTTATTTGATATTTAAAATTTCTCAATTACTTAAGAAATATTAATTCTACCTCAAATTCAAATACTCTTCTGTCATCTTCATCATAACATCTTCCATTTTTACAAATGCCAAATCTTTTTTCCCAATTTTTTCTAATCTCTTTATATTATTTGGACTTATTGCCAATTCATATGCACCAATTGCAATCACATGCCTTGCCATATATATATTGTAGATATCTTCTTCTGTTAAAAAATCCATTTTTTTCTCTGTCACTCTTGCTAATAAATGAATTGTTTTATTCAATCCTTCTATCTCATCTGCTAAAATCTCTGGTGCCACATTCATACTAATAATGGAACGTTTCATTGATATAAGACCTATCATTCTCATATGATCATTTATCAAGCCTCTTGTCTGTTCCAATATGAATTCTTTATAGCTTTCTTTTGTAAATGTAACATGATTTCTAATGGCTGCTAACTCTAGTACTCCCCATTCAAAATATTCTTTATATAATATTTTTGCAAATAAGGTTTCTTTTGTGGGAAAATATAAAAATAAGGTTCCTTTTGCGATCTTACACTTTTTAGCTAAAGCACTCATTGTAATTTCAGAAAATTCCATTGTTTCAAACATTTTTAATGCTTGTTCCATAATGTAATTTTCTTTTGATTTTTTTTCTTGTTCACTTAAAATTTTCGGCATTATTTCCCCTTTAATGACCATCGGTCATATAAATATTATAGGCTTGTAACCTCTTCTTGTCAACGCAATTAAACCACCAAAAAAGCAAGATTTTTTTGGTGGTTTTGTTGTATTTACATGTATTCTATTTTTCCTTTAACCTTTTATAAAATTGTTCCATACTATCTTCTTTACTCAATATTCGATCATAAGAATCTTTCATAACATCTTTATCAAACAAGGCTTGAAATCCTTTTATACCAAAAAAATCTTTTACGAACTTACTTTCCGGACTAAAAATCAGATCTTCTTTGCTTCCCACTTGTTCAATTTTACCTTGATTCATCAAAACAATTGTTGTTCCTAATTTTATAGCTTCTTGAATATCATGAGTAACAAATAAAATAGTTTTATGTAATTTTTTTTGTATTTCAACTAATTCATCCTGCAAAGCTGTCCTCGCTAATTCATCCACAGCACCAAAAGGTTCATCCATCAAAATAATATCTGGGTCTGCTGCAAGTGCCCTCGCTACTCCAATTCTCTGTTTCTGGCCTCCACTAAGCTCTCTAGGATAACGCATACTATACTCTTCTGTTAAGCCTACTAATTTAAGGAGTTCTTTAGCTCTGGCTTCTTTGATATGTCTTTTTTTTGCTTTTCCCTTTCTCAATAACCCCATCCTTTTTTCTTTGATATCTAACACATAATTTATATTGTTCTTCACGTTCAAATGAGGCAATAATCCTATTTGTTGAATTACATAACCAATACTTCGTCTAAGTTCAATAGTATCCCAATCCTTAAGATCTTGTCCCTTAACTATAATATTTCCTTCATCGTATGGTATTAATTTATTTATCATTTTCAATAAAGTAGTTTTTCCACATCCTGAAGGTCCTAAAATAGTAACAAACTCACCCTCTTTTATAGATAACGAGAGATGATCAATTACATTTTCTCCATTTTGATAGGACTTTGATATATTTTTAATTTCAATAAAACTCATCTAGTTTAGTCCTTTCTCCTCTAAGAAATCAATCGCCACCTGCTTTGGATCCTGGTTCTCTATTTCCACCAAATAATTCATATATGTCATTTCATCATTACTAATTTGTCCATCCAACATTGCCAATACCTCTTTGAGTTCAGGATATTCCTCTAATGTTTCTTCACGTATTAAAGTAGCACAATAATATGATGGGAAATAATTTTGATCATCTTCAAGAACTCTGAGTCCATATTCTTCCAATCTTCCATCTGTTGAAAAAATAATAATAGCGTCTACTTGATCTTGTTCAATTGCATCATATTTAAGTCCAATGTCAAGCTCTGTTTTTTTCCCAAAATCAAATCCATATTCTGATTCAAGTCCCGGATATCCATCTGCCCTTTCATAAAAATCATATTCAGCTCCTATTCTAAGGTCTTTACTTACTGCCACCAAATCCGAGTAAGTATTTAAATCCAACTCTTCTGCTAATTCTTCTTTTACTGCAATTCCATAGGTATCATTAAATCCATATAATTCTGACCATATAATTCCATATTCACTTTCGTATTGATCTTTTACTGATAAATATAATTCATCCGGGTCGTTAATAAGCTCTTGATCTAATACAAATAACCAACCCGTTCCCGTATATTCTGGATAAATATCAATCTCTCCATTTACCATAGCCGGCTGGATATTTGCTGTTCCACCACCGATTCCCAATTTTTGTTCCACTGTTATATCCGTATTCTCTTCAACGAGATAGGTTAACATCTCAACAATAATATATTGTTCTGTCATCGGTTTACTAGCTATTACCACCTTTTTTTCATCTTGGTTACATCCTACCAACAATATTCCTAATAGGCACACTCCTAATATTATTTTTTTCATATTGACCTCCTTATTTTTCAATCCCCAAAATTCTAAACTTCATATACTTTTCTATTTTTTCCATAATCGCATCAGCAATAATTGCAAGCGTTGCCACTAATAAGCTTCCCGCCATTGTCATTTCCGGAAAATTCGTTGTTATTCCCCTCCATATTGCTACACCAAGACCTCCAGCTCCAATAAAAGATGCAATTCCACATAAAGCAATCGTCATTATTACCATAGTTCTAAACCCAGCAAAAATAACTGGAACCGCTAATGGTAATTGCACTTTCAAAAGCAACTGTAAATCAGTACTTCCCATACCTCTTGCAGATTCTACCACTTGACTATCCACTTCATTAATCCCCACATATGTATTTCGAATCACAGGTAAAACCCCATAAATAATCAATGAAATAATAGCACTTTTATTTCCAATTCCAGTAATAATAACTAACACACCAAAAAGTGCTATTGTCGGAATCGTATACATAAAATTCGTAACTTGTAGTACAATCTTTGCAAAAATTCGATTTCTTGTCATATAAATTCCCATGCTCAATCCTATAATTGAAATAAACATAATTGAAATCGAGGTTAGATATATATGCCCTAAAATTAATTCACTAAAAAAATCCCAGCGATCTATAATTAATCTAAATATATCTATAACAAAACTCATATATTCCTCTCCTTACTTTTCCTCTTTTTAAATCTTTATATTACACTCTTAATTCTATATACTATCATATAAACAGATCTATTTTAAATGTAAAAATACCAGCAGATCTATTAAAAATGAAACCCCCTAAACTAGTCCTTATTAAAGTCCTGTCCAAGTAGGTTTCATATTGCATTAACTTTATTAAA
>JBFHFI010000097.1:0-8145 GCA_041583675.1 Butyrivibrio sp.
CCTCTGACAGCCGGTGCAGCGCCCAGCGCTTCTTACGCATCGGGTCCGAGGGCAGATACTGATGAGAGAGCAACACAGCGTGCAGTACGCTCAGCGCGCCCTGCATGTGGTGGGGCTCCAAACTGAAAGGCATTATATAATGCTCCAAATTTTTGTTGTAAATCCTCTTCTGTATATCCTGCAATTTCAAATGCTTTTACCATAATCTCAAGATCATGATTACGAACAGCTCCCGATGATAATTCAATTCCATTACACACTATATCATACTGATACGCAAGAATATCATTTGGGTTCATAGTCTTAAGCGCCTCTAATCCACCTTGAGGCATAGAGAATGGGTTATGAGTAAAAATAGTTTGTTTTGCTTCTTTATCATATTCAAACATAGGGAAATCATTTACATAACAGAATCTATAAGCCTTTTTTTCTAATAAATCAAGCTTATTTCCTAATTCAGTACGAATTTGCCCAGCAAACACACTTGCTCTTTCTTCTTTATCTGCAATAAAGAAAATTGTATCTCCGGCTTCCAAATCCCCAATTTCTTTAATTTCATCTTTCATATCATCAGGTATAAATTTATCAATAGGTCCTTTGTAAGTCATATCTTCTAATACTTCCAGATATCCAAGTCCTCCCATTCCTATTGATTTCGCAAATTTCAACAATTTCTCATGAAATCCTTTTGACATATTAGCATGCACTTTAATACCACGAACTGTTTTACCATGAAATGGTTTAAAGGTACATCTTTGGAAAAAGTCCGTAACTTCAACAATTCTAAGAGGATTGCGTAAATCAGGTTTATCCGTTCCAAATTCTAACATTGCTTGTTTATAGCTAATAATAGGGAATGGTGTTTGTGTTACTTGATATCCCTCTGGAGCAAATTTTGCAAAAGTAGCACTTAGCACTTCTTCTCCAATTTCAAACACATCTTCTTGTGTTGCAAAACTCATTTCAAAATCCAACTGATAAAATTCACCCGGTGATCTATCTGCTCTTGCATCTTCATCTCTAAAACATGGCGCAATTTGAAAATATTTATCAAATCCCGACACCATAAGCAACTGTTTATATTGTTGTGGTGCCTGAGGTAAAGCATAAAACTTTCCTTTGAATTTACGAGATGGAACAACATAATCCCTTGCACCTTCAGGTGATGATGCACTTAATATAGGTGTCTGAATTTCTAAAAATCCCATTTCTGTCATTTTTTGTCTTAAAAAACTAATAACTTCAGAACGAAATACCATATTATCTTTTACTTTTTTGTTTCTCAAATCTAGATATCTATATTTAAGACGTAAATCTTCACGAATTTCTTTGGAAGTGGCCACTTCAAAAGGTATCTGTGTGTATACTTTTCCCAATGTTGTAACTTGGTGCGCTTCTAATTCAATTGTTCCAGTTTCAATTTTATCATTAAAAGTATCCTCATCTCTATTCTGGATTACGCCTTCTACGGAAATACAATCTTCTCTTGTAATTCCCTCTAAAAGAGTTGTATCTCTCATCACAACTTGAAGTGTTCCATACATATCTCTTAAATCAATAAAAGAAACTCCTCCATGATCACGGATATTTTCAACCCATCCAGCTACCTTCATTGTAGTTCCTACATCGCCTTCTCCAATCTGATTCATCAGACGGTTACGATAAATATTTGACGTATTCATTATTATTCCTCCAAATGATATTACTATTATTCTATATTCCTGTTTTGAATTAAAAAAAACCATCCCTCCAAAACGCAATAAACGTTCAGGACGAACAGTTAAAGTCCGCGGTACCACCTGTATTACTGAAATCAGTCTCTTATGGGTATTATCCCCAACCAATTAACGCATGGCATACGGCGCACCTACTAATAAAAACATGTTCAGATTGCAGCTGTTAAAGTGTTATTCTTGTAAATTCATTCTATAGAGTTTTCACTATCCTCTACTCACTGAAAGCGATAATTTACAGTACTTGTCTTCGTCATAGCTATTTAATTCAATATTTTTGTTAATTATATTATGTTCTTCTATATAAAGTCAAGTCCCTACTCTTATAATAAAGACCCAGTTATAAATATAATATTTATAACCAGGTCTTTCATTCTTTATTCCAAAGTTCCAACAATTGTTAAGTTCTTAAACACACTATCTCCATGTGGTGATAAAGATAATGCATCTGTAACATCTGTTCCTGCACTTTGTCCATTATGTTGCCCATTGTTCCATTCAGATAAATTGCTAACATCGTATACCATTCCCTCATAAGCCACATATGCTTGTGCACCATTTTGTCCATTATACTCTGCTAATTTTTCCAAAGAATATACTGGTAAATTCGAGCTCGGCACTTCTGTACTCACTGTACTCACATCTTCTTTAAATACAATATTATTTAATGCATAAGGTGCCAACAGATGTAAAGCAATCCCTACAATAATCAATATTGCAATTGTCCTATGTAACACAAACCAAATTCCTTTTCTAGGACATTTCTTTAGATTTGCATAAATACCTAACCCAACTTGGATCAAAATTAAAAATGCTGCTATACCCCCTGTTAAATTCAATCCAAATCTATTAAATTGAATTAAAAAATGAATTACCAACATTAGAGCAGCTAACAAACCCCAATATTTATGATTTCGAATAAATACCAAAGTCAGCACTTTCATAATTTTCTTCCCTGTAGTACTTTGTCTTATAGATTTTCCCCATTTTTTATTTATCATTTTAATAATATAATTCAATAGTGTTGCAACAAATGCAACTATCATTATCCACCCAAACAAACCACCTAATTTTCCCAACATAATCACACCTCTTTTTGTGTTAATTATATTCTTAAATTGTTGTTACTGCAATTTATTTTTCGAAAGTAGTTCTAACTTTTGCAATGCATCTTCTACATTCCCGTTAGATTCTTTAATTATATTATTCACTATGTCATATCCATATAAAGGTATATAATTTGTTGCAAAAGCATAAGATTGCTTTAGCAATTGTTCACATCTTTGTTGATTAACTTGTAATGTCTCTATGCATTTGGATTTTAGAATTTCCACAGCATCAATTAATAATTCCATACTCTCTAATATAGAATCTGCAATCAAAGGTAGAAAAGCATTTAATTCAAATTCTCCATGGGCTGCTGCCATTGATATAGAAAAATCATTAGCCATTACTCTCATGGCCACTTGTATTACCATCTCAGGTATCACAGGATTTACTTTTCCGGGCATAATTGTACTTCCCATTTGACGAGCTTCTAAAGAAATCTCTCCAAGTCCTCCCATCGGTCCTGAATTCATAAGTCTTAAATCATTGGATATTTTCATTAAATTCACAGCCAATGCCTTCATTAATCCAGAGACTTCAACAAACACATCATTATTTTGTGTAATATCCATTGGATATTCAGCTGCTGCCAATCCTATTTCTGTTAGATTTCTAAGTTCTTCCAAAATTCCAACTCGGTATTTTTTATCTGCATTATTTCCTGACCCTACAGCCGTTCCACCAATATTAATTTGTCTAAGTCTTTCTTCAACCTTATAAAGTCTCCATCTATCTCTGGAAATTGCTTGTGCATAAGACCCAAATTCTTGACCCAAAGTAATTGGGATTGCATCCATCAACTCAGTTCTTCCCAATTTAATAATAGATTCATATTCAATTTCTTTTTTTTGTAAAGACTCTTGTAATTCTGCACATCTCTCGCTTAAAAGTCTTAATTTCTGTATTGCAGCTATCCTAAGCGCTGTAGGATACACATCATTGGTTGATTGTCCTCTGTTTACATCATCCAAAGGATGTACATACTCATATTCTCCACTCTTATGTCCTAATTCTATATTTGCCAAATTAGCAATGACTTCATTTACATTCATATTTGTTGAAGTCCCTGCCCCTCCTTGCAATGCTGATGTAATAAACATATCTGTATATTTCCCTGTTAATATAGCATCACAAGCCACTTCAATTGCATTGTAAACTTCTTTATCTCCTATCCCAAGTTTGGAATAAGTTCTTGCTGCTGCTTTTTTTACCAAAACAATTCCATAAATCAAATTTAAATTTGTTACTTTGTAATGTAAATTAAAATTATTTCCTGCCCTAACAGTCTGAATTCCATATAATATATGATCTTCTAGCTCATGTTCACCTATTGTGTCTTTTTCAATTCTCATAGATTACCCCTCTATTTCGATTAAAATTTCTGGAAACATTGCAACACTTCTCTTTAAAATTCCTTGCATATAAGCAATTAAAATCCCATAATTTGTAAAAGGAACCTCTAAATCTTCCGCACATTTTTGACGATATTTCATTTCTCTATTATTCAGTGTACATCCGCCACAATGAACCACCAGATCATATTCATTTAAATCATCTGGATATCCAGTTCCTGATGTAAAATAAAATTCAAAGTTTTTTTGTGTGTAATTTTTAATCCATCTAGGAAGTTTTACAGTTCCAATATCATCACATTGTCTATGATGTGTACATCCTTCTGAAATTAATATTTTTGCACCTTCTTTTAATTCATCAATTACAACTGCGCCTCTTGTTGCTGTTTTTAAAACACCTTTGTATCTAGCCATTAAAATAGAAAATGAAGTAAGAAAAATATCTGCAGGAGTATCTGCACTTGCTTTTGCAAAAACCTGACTATCTGTAATCACCATTTTAGGCTTTTTCCCAAGATTCATTAAAGTCTCTCTTAACTCAAATTCTTTTACCACAATTGCAGTTGCATCAGCTTCTAAAATATCACGAATGGTTTGTTGTTGAGGCAAGATTAATCGCCCTTTGGGTGCAGATTTATCTATTGGTACTACAAGCACTACAAAATCAGATGGGCTTAATACATCCCCAACAATACGTAATTTCATATCTTCTGTTTTTGCTAATTGTGCAATTATATTTTTTAGTTTCTCAATATTTTCTCCAGTTTTTGCACTTACAAATATCTCAGAATCTGAAATCAAAGAATGTTTTTCTACCTTATCTAGTTTATTATATACAACAATATAGGGAATCTCTTTTATTTGGATCTTCTTTAATAAATCCTGATCCTTTCCAGATAACCCCACCTCAGCATCCACTATTAGAACTGCCACATCTGTCTTATTAAGAACTTGATAACTTTTTTTAATCCTTAATTCTCCTAATTCCCCTTGATCATCTATTCCCGGAGTGTCTATAATCATGACTGGACCTAATGGTAGAAGTTCCATTGCTTTATAGACTGGGTCTGTAGTTGTGCCTTTTACATCTGATACGATTGCCAACTCCTGTCCTGTTACTGCATTGACAACACTGGATTTACCTGCATTTCTTTTTCCAAAAAAGCCTATATGTACTCTGTTTGCCGCTGGTGTATCATTAAGTCCCATTTTCCCCTCCTAGAATCTAAAATCTCTACTTCCTTTATTAATCTTATCTAAATTTTCAAGAACTACTTCACGTACTTTTTCTTTTGGTATATTTTTAAGTTCATCTAAAATCATTTGGTCTCCAATTGCTTTTGTTTCAGGAGATGCATAATCTTCTAAATATTCTTTTAATGTCATTAATGCATTTGGATGGCAACAATTTTGAATCTGTCCACTCTTTAACAATTGCATAAAACGATCTCCCGTACGGCCTTCTCGATAACAAGCAGTACAAAAGCTTGGTATATATCCCATATCCATTAACCATCTAACAATTTCATCTAAGGTTCTATTATCACTAAGTTCAAACTGCGCTGAATCTTCTTCTTCAGCTTCTGGTTCTGCATATCCACCTACTGTAGTCTTTGACCCTCCACTCACTTGTGATATTCCTAAATGAAGTACTTTTTCACGACATTCCTGACTTTCTCTTGTAGATACAATCATTCCCGTATAAGGGACACTTATTCTAATACATGCTACCAATTTAGCAAAAATCTCATCATCAATACCATTATCAAAAGAACCTGGATCAATATCATCGGCTGGTTGAATTCTTGGAACGCTCACTGTATGAGGCCCCACTCCGAATACATCTTCAAGATGTTCTGCATGCATTAATAAGCCCGCAAATTCATAGCGATATAATTCCAATCCAAATAAAACTCCAACTCCTACATCATCAATTCCAGCTTGCATCGCTCTGTCCATTGCTTCTGTATGATAATTATAATTATGTTTCGGTCCAGTAGGATGCAATTTCTCATAACTATCTTTATGATATGTTTCTTGAAATAAAATATAAGTTCCAATTCCAGCATCTTTTAATCTTTTATAATCTTCAACTGTTGTAGCTGCAATATTAACATTTACACGACGGATTGCTCCATTTTTATGTTTAATACTATAAATTGTTTCTATGGATTCTAAAATATATTCCAATGGATTATTAACTGGATCCTCTCCCGCTTCCAATGCCAATCTCTTATGTCCCATATCTTGTAAAGCAATAACTTCTTTTTTAATCTCTTCTTGTGTCATTTTTTTTCTTGTAATATTCTTGTTTTTCAAATGATATGGGCAATAAACGCACCCATTTACGCAATAATTCGACAAATACAAAGGTGCAAACATAACAATACGATTTCCATAAAAATCTTTTTTAATCTGTTCTGCCAAAGCATAAATTTCTTGATTTTTTTCTTCAATTTCACAATCCAAAAGAACAGCTGCTTCTCTATGCGTAAGCCCTTTTCTCAATCTTGCTTTTTCAATAATACTATCAATCAATTCTGCATTGTTCTTATTTGCTTCAGCATATGCTAATGTTTCAAGTATCTCCTCATGATTAATAAATTCCTCTGCATTTAATGATTTTGAATCATACATTTTTTTATTTCCTCTCTTATTCTTAATTTTAAAGACGAATATACGCCCAATTTACTTCATAGAATAATGATCTCCACGAGATACCACAACTTGATATCCTATCCCTTCCATTCTTCTTTGCATACAGAATCTACATTCCGCTGCTTCGTCTCCTGTGCAAATTTTATTGTCATACAATAAATATTTACTTCTTACATCTGTCGGAGATAAATTTGGCATAACAACATTGCCTCCAGCTAATATTCCTTGTTCTCTTCCCAACGGGTCTATAGTCCCTAATGCAGTTGTAGATGGTAATAACACCTCCGGAACCAACAATCTAATTAAACCCAACATATATAGTGTTAATTCAAGCGTCCCACTTTTTTCCTCTGCAAAAGGAGTGTCATGATGTGGAATAAAAGGACCTATTCCTACCATATGTGGTTGTAATTCTTTAATAAACATTAAATCTTCTACCAATGTATCTACTGTTTGATATGGGGAGCCTACCATAAACCCACATCCTACTTGATATCCAATTTGTTTTAAATCAAATAAGCACGCCTTCCTATTTGATAAAGAAAGATTTTCAGGATGCAATTTTTTATAATGCTCCTCATTGGCTGTTTCATGTCTTAATAAGTATCTTTCAGCACCTGCATCAAAAAAGGCTTGATAACTTTTATGACTTTTCTCTCCAATGGACAATGTAATCGCACAATCCGGATAAGATTTTTTTATTTCCTGTATAATATGCACTATCTTCTCATCCGTAAAATAACCATCTTCTCCACCTTGCAATACAAAAGTTCGAAAACCCAACTGATAACCATTTTCACAACATTCAAGAATCTGCCGTTCTGTAAGACGATATCGATCCGCCAATAGATTACTTTTTCTAATTCCACAATAGTAACAGTCATTCTTACAATAATTCGTAAACTCAATCAAACCCCTAATGTAAATATCTTGTTTGTAATTTGAAGTTCTAATCTCCCTAGATTTCTGGAACAAATACTCCGCCAATTCAGGTGTTCGATTAACAATTAAATCTCGAAATTCTTTTGCTTGTAATTGTTGCGTCTCATACAATTTATCAATGAGCTCTTTCATATTCCACCTCGCTAGTTTTTGTAGGGAGTTTTGAATATACTGCCTTGGCACTGACTCCCGGTAATTTTCCTAGCTTTCCAGATAATGCACTAATAATATCATTCGGTGCATCTACTGCAATGCTTATAATATTAATATTTTTTTCTTTATATGGAAGGCCCATTCTACCTATAATATATGAACTATATACGTGGAGAATATTATTAAGCTTTTCCACCGAC
>JBFHFI010000098.1:0-7976 GCA_041583675.1 Butyrivibrio sp.
AATCCTTGAATTAACCAGCACAATATTGCCGTCGTTATTCATTAGTAAAATGCCGTTGGGTGAGGCTTCCAGTGCCAGCTGAAAACGTTGCTCTGCCTTCAGACGCTCTGAAATATCCACAACACTTGCAAGCACATAACTCGGTAATTTTCTTGCTTGTCTTGGGTAAGTTAAACTGCCCGGATTCACAAAAATAATTCCACCTACTTCTTCTACAGTTGGAATATGTGTATGACCAAATAAAACTATATTACATTCTAATGATCTTGCATGTCTTGCCAAATCCTTTAATGTATAACTAACATTATATTCATGTCCATGTGTAATAAATGTTTTTTGCTTTCCTAACATTATCACATTTTCAGAAGATAACAAAGATCCCCAATCATTATTCCCTTTCACTGCATAACAAATATGACCTGTGAATTCTTCAATATGGTCTTCTAATTTTCCCAAATCGCCTAAATGCACTATAAAATCAATTTCTTTTTCTATTTCCAATACTTTAAATAAATTATTTTCTTTTCCATGCGTATCACTTATTATTAATACTTTCATTTAATCACATTTCTTTCTACTAAAATTTTTCTCATTTCTTCAAGTGCTTTTCCTCTATGACTAATTTTATTTTTCAAGTCTGCATCCATTTCTCCCGTTGTTTGTCCATATTCAGGCACATATACAATGGGATCATATCCAAATCCATTATTTCCCCTCGGTGTTTTTGCAATAATTCCTTCAATAGTACCCTTTGTTGTTATAATCTCTCCATTAGGAAAAGCTGCTGTTATTACACATACAAATCTAGCACTTCTTTTGTCACCCTCTAGACCCTTTAAATTATCTATAATTGCCTGATTTTTTACCTTATAAGAAGTCTCTTCGCCCATAAATCTCGCTGAATAGATTCCTGGTTGTTTATCCATTGCATCTACTTCAAGACCTGAATCATCCGCTAAAACAATTTCACCTGTTAACTCCATAATTGCCTTGGCTTTAATAATAGAATTTTCTTCAAATGAACTTCCATCTTCAACAATATTTATCTGAATTCCAGCTTCTTCCATGGATATAATTTCTTCTTGTAATCCACCTAAAATCATTTTAATTTCTTTCATTTTTCCTTTGTTAGTTGTAGCAAATATCATATTTTCTCTCCTAGTTTTCAATATCATTTGTGAACATTTTTAAACATAAATTACAATTATGGGTTGTTTCAACTTGTTCCCATAATGTACCATGTAAACTAATATATCCTTCACCATCTGAAATATCAACAGTATCTGATAACTCTTCAGACTGATATTCTATCGCAATTGGATGTATGGAATTCGGTGTATCAATATACACTATAATTGCATATTTATTTCCTGCTTCAAGTTCTATTTTTTGACTTATTTCAACAGTATAGTATCCCGCATTTGTAAAACTACCGGAGGCTATCAGCGATCTATCTTTTAACGAATCTGTATTTTCAAAATCAGAAACTACGTAGACTTTATAACTTGTGTCTACTCCCGTTGCATAAAAGCTGACAGCCTCTAACTCTTCTTCTTGTTCTGCTTCATACACATTGGCAAAATATGCATATTCTCTATTATATCCTAATAAACCTACCCAACCAAGAATGTCACTTTGATAAATATTGTCATAATTATCCGTATCTTCAATCCCTGTGTAAACTGTATTATGCATTCCAATATTTACATCATAATATGATACGAAAAAATATCCATTATCCCCAAACTGTTCTCCCCAACTATTTACACATATAAATGCCCCATCTTCCTCAGGTTGTGTAACAAAATTGGAAGCAGGATAAGAATCATCCCAACCTATTATAACAATATCATGATTGGATTTTTCTGTACCAAAATAGCAATAGGATGCTTGTTCTGAATCATAAAATTCTGAACTATATCCATTGGCATCTCGAATATTTAAATACAAAGAACTTTGTACCCCTCCATATAAAAATATTGTTTTTTTAATTGCATCAAGATTTTTACTTTCTATAATTTGAATTTCCTGTATATGAAATATAGGTTCCAAATTATCTGGTGAATATCCGTCTCCATATGGATCCTGACTCTCTAAAACAGGTCCTTCCCATGTTGTAAGGTATGCCATAGCCATTATAGCATCCCCACCCTCATTTGGATCAATATTATAACCATTGTTCATTGTTAAATGGTCCTCAGAAAAATCATAGCTTTTTTCTGGCAATAAAGTTGTCTCCAAAGCAGTTAGGGCCGCAAATGCCCAACAGGTTCCTAGATCAGCTTGATTTTTTATTTCTGGAAGTTTTCCATCATTTCTATAGTCATAATAATAAGGATAGACCTTTTCATCTGATTTTTTGTCTGTTAATTTGATTGTATTACTATTATATTCCCAAGTATATTTATAAGAAAATTGATTACATATTAAAGTTATAGGTACATAAATAACACCATCTCGAATTGTAGC
This sequence comes from Butyrivibrio sp., assembly GCA_041583675.1. Lineage (GTDB taxonomy): Bacteria > Bacillota > Clostridia > Lachnospirales > Lachnospiraceae > Eshraghiella. The sequence goes on from JBFHFI010000098.1 coordinate 2,470, forward strand.
TGCCGTATCTATTGATTCTTGTTCTCCATTTACAGATATCATTTTCGAGCCCGTTGTTATAATAATTCGAATATCACTTTTTTCAATAACAAGAATATTTGAATAATATCTATTTGTTGCACAAGAAAACAAAGATGTTAAAACATCTTCAGAAATCATTATATTTTTATTTACATCCATATAAATATCTTCAGAATTTGTTTTCACACTTGCACTATCAATTTCAATTTTCACCTGTTCCTGATTCACGCTTTCTGAAATAATCATATTCCAATCTGCGTCACTCGTTATTGATACTTTATTATCCACTATTCCTTCGCTTTGCAAGGAACTAATATATCTAATAACAAATACCAATGCTATAATCGCAAATATTGTTAAATATATAGCTTTTCTTCGCATAAATTTCACCTTTTATTTTCTCTTGGGTGGTCTTGGTCCTATAAATTGATAATAAAATGTTTTAATCATTCCATTATATATTTTCCTATTTTTATCTGCTTTTCTACCAACATATTTTTCTGTATCTTCATAAGAAGTAATCATATAAGCTGACCAAGTTTCCAATTTTTTAAACTGTCTTCCAAAATCTTGATATATTTCTGGTAAAGCTTCTTTTTCTTCAAGTCTTTCTCCATATGGAGGATTTGTAATAATAAATCCATATTTTCCATTATGTGACATATTTTTCACTGGTCTTTCTTGAAAATGAATTAATTTTTCAACACCAGCTCGTCTTGCATTTTCAAATGCAATTTTCATAATTTCTCCATCTATATCATATCCTTGTATATCGGTATCAATATCCGTATTAATTAATTCCTCAGCTTCATTTACAGAATCATACCATAGTTGTTTATCAATAAAATTCGTCCATTTTTCTGCTGTAAATGAGCGATTCATTCCTGGCGCTATATTAGCTGCAATCATTGCTGCTTCAATTGCAAAAGTTCCACTTCCACAAAAAGGATCAATTAAAGTTCTTTCTTTTTTCCATGGTGTTAGCATAATTAATGCTGCAGCTAATGTTTCAGATATGGGCGCTTTTCCTGCCGCTAATCTATATCCACGTTTATGCAGAGAATCTCCTGTGGTATCAAGACAAACTGTCACTTCATTTTTATTAATAAAAACTCTTACAGGATAATCATTCCCTGATTCTTCAAACCACTCTACATGATATTCTTGTTTCATACGCTCAACCATAGCTTTTTTTACGATGGATTGTATATCTGATGAACTATATAACTGACTGTTTACAGAGCTTGCTTTTTTAACCCAGAATTTGCCATCCTTTGGTATATAGTCTTCCCACTTACAAGCTTTTACATTTTGAAATAATTCTTCAAATGTTTCTGCATGAAATTTCCCTACACAAATTAAAACTCTCTCTGCTGAACGTAGAAAAATATTACTTCTGCAAACTGCATCAGCATCTCCAGTAAAAGTAATTCTTCCATCTTCTACTTGATCTATATCATAGCCCAAATCATCAACTTCTCTTTTCAATACCGCTTCTAAGCCAAAATGACATGGTAAAATAATCGGAAATGTTCTTATTTTCATTTTAATCCTCACTCTCTTTTCTCTACTATAATTTGTTCACAAAGTGATGTCAACTTGCGTTTTTAAATTATTTTTTATTAATATTGCTTTTACTTTATTTTTATACTATAATAATAAACTGTGGAAGATATTTCCACTAAATAATTATCCCTTATTAATTATTTATACTCCCCTTATTGAAATAGCAAGTGGCTCCCCCACTTGCTATTTTACTATTATTCTTTATAAATCTTCCAAAATCATTTTATATTTTTCTGGTTTAGAATCTTTTTCCACTACAAACATAATCACTATACTAATTAAAAACGGAACATAATATGTAGAAAGTCTATATAAAATCATACAAGAACCTGCCATAATTGGTCCAAACACAACTGCAAATAAAAGTGAAAATACAATTTCTTGAGAACCAACGCCTCCTGAAACAGGAATTACCCCCATTATTAATTGCATAACTGCAGTAACTGAAAGTGCCTCAAGTATGGAAACATCTCCTAAGCTCCCCCCTGACGCAGATAAACCAATAACTGGTATTATATACCAACAGCTTAATTTCAATATATCAATACTTATAATATAAAACCAGGCTTTTGGATTATGCATTATACTTTTTGTTCCTTCTCTTAACTTATCAATTTGACTTTTTATTGTCTTTTCAGTTTCTGAAAACCTTTTTTTCTTTAAAAAGAAATGAATAATTTTAAATACTCGATTATGAAATGGTTTGTTCGTAAATATTAAAATAATAAATGTTACAATTAAAATACTAAAACCAATCCCAATATAAATATATCTAAATGTATCTGGAAAGTAATTCACAAAGAATCCATTAGAAATTAAAATCATTATAATTGCATACATAACAACTACAGTTTTATGAAATAAATATGGAATAGAAACAATTGCAAATCCTTTTCCTATATCCACTCCTTTTCTATGTAAATACATGGTTTGAGCAGGTTTTATTCCTGCTCCAAAAGTTGTTACATTAAAAAATACTGACATATAAGACAATGCTATACATTTTAAATAAGAAACATGTTCATTTTCACTTTTAAATAGATAATATAAAATAGCAGCATCAATAATAAAATATGCATTTCCTAGCAATAACATAATTACAAACAAGTATATATTTGTACTTAATAATTGATTTAAAATATCAACATATAAATCCTTAAACATAAAATATAAGATTGCTATTAATATTCCCATCAAACTAATTTTTGCAATTATTTTCATAATCGTCTTTTTTTTATTCATAAAATCACTCCATTTTTTTACCAAACAAACTCATTATACCAAATACGATTGCTGCTATAATTGCAATTGGTATAATAATATAAATAACACCTAAAATTAATAAAACAACTGCTGCAATTATAATAAAAACAATAATGAATAATTTAAATGTTTCCAATACTGTTTGATGCGTCTTTTTATTTGTATTTTGATCATTTGTACTTTGATGAAAATCATCATACTGCAAATCATTTTCAAGGGATACAGAAATTATATTTTTAGCAATAAGTCTTGGGTCTCCCAATTCTTCTAAAACTTCTTCTTCTGATTTTCCCGTTCTTACTTCGCCATCAATAAATTCATTATAATATCTTATATGCTCTTTAACCTTTTTTAAAGGTAATTCCAATTCAAGTTCTTGTTCTAATTTCTTTAAAAATTCTTGTTTTGACATATATACCTCCAATATTTAGTCTCTATAATAAAAAAGACTTGCCATTTAATGACAAGTCTTAAGTGCGCCAGAGAAGATTCGAACTCCCGGCCTCACGGTCCGTAGCCGTGCGCTCTATCCAGCTGAGCTACTAGCGCATTTTTGCCGAATCAAATTTTTGTTTCGGCAACATCATTGATTTTACAATGATAGACTTAAGTTGTCAAGTATTTTATATTTATAATTATGATAATTTAGATAATAATTCTTGTTTGGTTTGATATAACCTCATAGACAGATCAACATAATGTATATGTGGATTTTTAAAACGCTGTTCTTCTGGCCATACAGTATTCTGCAGTTGATCTTTTACTCTTTGCTGTACTTCAATTAAACTTGGACATTTATACACTAACTCACCTTGTTTGAAAATTTGTTGCTGTAATTTTTCACATGTAAAATTAGTAAAAGATCTTCCTTTCCATGGTTTTACTTCATCCATATAGTGATACTCTTTTGTAGGGTCTATCTCTTCATCTGCAAATGTTATTACATCTGCAATCCCATATCCAGAGTCTTTATCATAAATTCTCCACAATGATTTAAATCCAGGATTTGTAATTTTTTCTACATTTTCTGATATTTTAATTTTGGGTTCAAACTCACCTTTGGAATTCTCAACTGCCGCAAGTTTATATACACCACCAAAAACAGGTTCTGATTTTGCTGTTATCATTCTTTCCCCTACACCATAAGAATCTATTTTTGCATCTTGATCATTTAAAGATTCAATTAAATATTCATCAATACTATTTGAAACAACAATATTGCAATCTTCATATCCTGCATTGTCTAAAATCTTACGTACTTCTTTTGTTAAATATGCCAAATCTCCACTATCTATTCTAATTCCTTTTAATCGTTTTCCCATTGGCTCTAAAACATCTTTTGATACTTTTATCGCATTAACAATTCCACTTTTCAATACATTATATGTATCAATCAAAAGAATACAAGAATCTGGATATACTTGCGCATATGCTTTAAATGCTTCGTATTCTGAATCAAAAAATTGAACAAAAGAATGTGCCATAGTTCCAACAGCTGGGACACCAAACATTTCATCTGCCATCACTGTCGCTGTAGCACCCACACCACCTATAAAGCTTGCTCTAGACCCGTATATTGCAGCATCACTTCCTTGTGCCCTTCTAGCTCCAAATTCCATAACATTTGCTTTCCCCGCTGCTCTAACTATTCTATTTGCTTTGGTTGCAATAAGTGATTGATGATTAATTGTAAGTAATAGCATTGTTTCTATTAACTGTGCATCAATTAACGGAGCTACAACCGTTATAATTGGAGTATTTGGATATACAATTGTTCCTTCTGGAACTGCATAAATATCTCCTTTAAATCGAAACTTAAATAAATATTTCAAAAAATCCTCATGAAACATTTTCTTTGATTTCAAAAAATCAATATCTGCTTCTGTAAATGACAAATTTTGTATATATTCAATTAACTGTTCTAAACCTGCTGAAATAACAAAACCCCCTTCATCAGGGTTTCGTCTATAAAACATATCAAAAACCACTTTTTTATCTTGCATCCCTTTTAGAAAATACCCATTGCTCATTGTTAATTCATAAAAATCCATCAACATTGTTAAATTTCTATCTTTACCATTTAATTTACTCATTTCCCTATCCTTTGTCTTTAATTTACTTAATGTTAATCTCTTTTTACATTACTGTCAAATAAATATTTTATTAAGAAAGTTTTAAAATTCAAACAAAAAAAAAGAAAGACATTGTCTTTCTTTTAAGTGCCGGCGACCGGGGTCGAACCGGTACGGGAAGTTAATCCCACGGGATTTTAAGTCCCGGGCGTCTGCCAATTCCGCCACGCCGGCAAAATAACATATAATATGAAGATATAAGTGGGACCTACAGGGCTCGAACCTGTGACCCTCTGCTTGTAAGGCAGATGCTCTCCCAGCTGAGCTAAGATCCCTTGGGATAATAATATAGCGACCCGAATGGGACTCGAACCCACGACCTCCGCCGTGACAGGGCGGCGCTCTAACCAACTGAGCCATCGGGCCATATTACTTTTTTATGGATTTAGTGGACCTTCGGGGACTCGAACCCAGGACCGACCGGTTATGAGCCGGTTGCTCTAACCAACTGAGCTAAAGGTCCATAAAGCCGACAATCGGAATCGAACCGATAACCTGCTGATTACAAATCAGCTGCTCTGCCAA
>JBFHFI010000099.1:0-7925 GCA_041583675.1 Butyrivibrio sp.
TTCAAAAGTCTGTTCTTGTGTATCTAAGTTTGTTTCTGAAATAGTCTCTTGAAGATAAACTTCATAATCTGCTGTTGTTGTATATTCGCCTGATGTATATTCATTTACAAGTTCATCATTCCATTCAGGAACAATATCATCTCCAGTAATATAATTAACTGTAACTGTAAATACCACTTCTTGTCCTGCTAAATCAGTATTTGAAGTATAATCTTCTGGGAATGTACAATTTAAATCCACTTGCTCTCCCACTGTAAGTCCAATCAATTGATCATTTAAATCTTCTATAAAAGATCCACCAATTGTATAATCATAAGCCGTTGCTGACGCTCCATCTACTTCTTCACCATCAAGTGTTCCTGTATAATCAAGATTAATAGAATCCCCATCTTCAACTGTTCCTTCTGTAATCTGCTCCTGTGTAGTCATCTCAGTAATAATTCCTGATATTACTTCTTGTAACTGTGCATCTGTTACTTCTGCACTATCTACATCAATCTCAAATCCTGTGTAGTCTCCCAAAGTTACATAATCACTATAGTCTGTTACGTCCATAGCATTCGTAGCTTCATCTGTACTATTGCAAGCAGTTAAAGATAATGCCATAACTCCTGCCAATGCAACGGTTAATATTCTTTTTTTCATTTATCTATTCCCTTTCTATCTACCACTTATATATCGTACTAGTCTTTACTATTTATATCATAAAACCTTTTAAAAATCAAAAGAATTCACAGAATGTTCATTGTTTAACTTGTAAAATCATAAGATACTTTTTTTATTTTATTCTACGACCAAATCTGCTGCCCCTGCCGAATAAAATATTTCATTATTATTATCAATTATAATCATCTCCACACCCTCTATATTATTCACCAAATTCATTGCTTCATCTATTCCCATAACAAAACACCCCGTACTAAGACAGTCACAAATTGTAGATTCTTTTGAAATAATTGTTACCGAAAGAATGTCATTTTCACAAGGATATCCCGTACTCGGATCTAATATATGATGGTAAAAATTATCTTCACTATAAAAATAGCGTTCATATACTCCAGAAGTCACTACACTCATATCTTGAATAGAAAGTCCAAAAACCACATCATTACCATCTCCAAAAGGTTTTTGAATTCCTATTACAAAATCACTTTTATCTGGCTTTTCGCCTAAACACAATATATTACCTCCCAAGTTAATAATTGCACTGGTTACTCCCTGAGTTTCCAAATATTCCTTAATTCTATCTGCAATATACCCTTTTGCTATTGCACCCAAATCCACTTGTGTTCCATTTAAATCAACATAATTATCATTTATTTCAATTTTTTTATAATCGACATTTTCAATTGCATCTATAATCTCATTCTCTTCTGGCAATTTTTCATTTTCTGTTCCAAACCCCCAAAGTGTAGAAAGAGGTTCTATTGTAATATCAAGTCCTCCATTCGTTAAATCTCCATAGTCTATTCCTATCTGTAATAACTCCAATAAAATCTGTTCTTCTTCTGTTTCTATTTTCATAGACCCTTCTTTATTTAATTGATATAACAAAGATTCTTCCATTTGACAGCTAAATATTTTTTCATAGTAATCACATAATTCCAAGGCATGATCCGCAATTGTTTGGCTTCCTCCCTTTTTCAAAGTAACACTTACATAGGTATTTAATTGAAATCCCGTTGCTGTATATTCTATATCTTCACTTATGTTACAACTCGTTATCAAAAAACTCATTATTAAAACCAATATTAAAACACTATTTTTTCTCATTATACACTCACATTTCTCTATTTTTATGGCCTTTATTGACATATAAATAAAACTAGCTTAAAATAATAATCATTACTATTCTATGATAATCTTAGGATTATTCTATTTTAACATAAATTTATGAAATTGTTTCACTCTATATTTCATAAACACATCTATTAGAAAGGAAATATCTATGTCTGATAAAATAATGAAATATAGTAGGCAAAGAGAGGCTATTCGTGAATTTTTAATTTCTAGAAAAGACCACCCTACTGCTGAAATTGTATATGAAAATATAAGAACATCATATCCAAGAATAAGTTTAGGTACTGTATATCGTAATTTAGCTTTACTTGTAGAACTTGGCGAAGCCATAAAATTACCAGGAATTGATGGTTTTGACCATTTTGACGCCAATGTCGACCCACACTACCATTTTATCTGTGAGAATTGTCATGCTATTGTTGATTTGGATCTCCCTCCTCTATCCGAAATCAATGAAAAAGCTTCCAAAACATTTGATGGTGTTATTACCGGTCATTCCACTTATTTTTATGGAAAATGTAAAAATTGCAAATAATTATTATAAATGCATTGACAAACCCATGTCAAAATACTATTATTAATTAGTAATCATTACTATTTTAATTAGTGTGATAAAATATTTTATAAAAGAGGAGATTATTTATTATGTCAAAATTCATATGTGAAGTTTGTGGTTATGTTTATGAGGGAGATGCTGCCCCTGAAAAATGTCCAGTTTGTAATGCACCATCTTCAAAGTTTAAAGAACAAGTAGGCGAAAGAACATGGGCTGCTGAACATGTTGTTGGAGTTGCTCAAGGTGTTTCTGAAGATATTCTTGAAGATCTTCGTGCTAATTTTACTGGAGAATGTTCAGAAGTTGGTATGTATCTTGCAATGTCAAGAGTTGCTCATAGAGAAGGTTATCCTGAAATCGGATTATATTATGAGAAAGCTGCTTTTGAAGAAGCTGAACACGCATCTAAATTTGCAGAACTTTTAGGTGAAGTCCTTACGGATAGTACAAAAAAGAACTTAGCTATGCGTGTAGATGCTGAAAATGGTGCTACAGCTGGTAAATTCGATCTTGCAAAACGTGCCAAAGCACAAAACCTTGATGCAATTCATGATACTGTTCATGAAATGGCTAGAGATGAAGCTCGTCACGGAAAAGCTTTTGAAGGTCTTCTTAATAGATATTTTGGTTAATCATAATAACTAAATATAATAAAATATAAAAAGGTCGACTTTATGTCGGTCTTTTTATATTTATAATTCCATAAATAGAATGGAATTATGTACATATAGTGGTATAATCATAAGAGACTTTTAATGAATCGAGGTTAATTTATGTATAATAATCAAAGTCCAATTGGTGTTTTTGATTCAGGCTTAGGTGGATTGAGCGTCCTGACAGAACTAAATAAACTAATGCCCTATGAAAACTATCTATATCTCGGAGATTCTGCTAATGCTCCCTATGGCTCAAAATCTTCTACAGAAATAGAAGAATTAGTTCTAATAAATGCAGCAAAACTTATGAAAGAAAATTGCAAATGCTTGGTAATTGCTTGCAACACTGCTACTGCCGCTGCCATCTTAAAGCTTAGACAACTTTATACTAACATCCCTATTATTGGTATAGAACCAGCTATTAAACCTGCTGCCGAGTATGCTAAGGGAGGTAATATATTGGTTTTAGCCACTTCCGCAACTTTGTCAGAATCCAAATTTAAAAATTTGCTCTCCAAGCATACCCAACAAGCTCAAATCCATACTTTAGCAGCTGTTGGACTTGTTGAATATATTGAAAATGGAGATTTTGATAGTCCCATTTTGGAAGATTTTCTTGTAAATCTCCTAACTCCATTTTTAGAAAACAAACCTCAAGCAATTGTTCTAGGTTGCACACATTATCCTTTTGTCAAACCTTTACTAACAAAATTATTTGGTCCCAAAGTATTTATTACTGATGGTGGAAATGGTACAGCAAGAGAAACAAAAAGGCAATTAGAAGCTTATCACCTCTTAGCCAATACGCAAAACAAAGGTTCTATTATTATCCATAATAGTCTCCCTGACAAGATTTCTCTTTCTTATACATTATTAAACTTAAAAAACGAGGTGTAAATATGGAAAAACCAATTTTATTCTTAATTCCACTACTACTATTCACACAATTTTTACTTTCTTTAAAACAAATAAAAATAGGAGCCTCAGATGGCAAAATACTACTTGTGATTACAATTGTAGTAACTTTGCTCTGGGTTCCTATTACTATTTTATACCTTTTATTATCGAATCTAATATTCCATATTGTATGGATTGTTTTATCCCTTTTATATATGATTTTCACATTATGGTATACTCATAATCTCCAAAAAACCAAACCTTAATCTATTATTTCCAAACTTTCAATTGCTTGTGTATACTCAAAATTCCTTGTTAATTCATATGCCCTAAGCAATTGACTATATATATGTTCTGGAATGCAATATCTCAATAAGTCTTCTAATTTTTTTTCTGCTTCATCATTCTCATATGCACATAAATCATCCAAAATCTGGCTAATCCTCACATCAATAATATTTCTTGATAAAATAATTCCATTAGATTCAAAAGCCGTCGATTTAAAAAGGTCATCCACATACTCTTCAATTTCTTCCAATACTTCATCCCATTCATTTAAAAGAGACTGAACTTCCCTTCGAATGTATTCAGTATCATTATTCCGACTTTTCATTTCATGCTCATAAGCAATATCTGACAAATCTTCCGCACCTATCATTCTGGAAATACCTTTTAATGCATGTACACTAATAAGATATTCTTGCAAATGCCCTGTATTCGCATCATTAAATAAATGTTCCTGATTAATCTCTGAAGTTTTATAAAAATCTTTTAGATTGGCTACATGAAGGCTTTCATTTCCTCCACAAAAATGAATTCCGATCTTATGATTGATCTTCATACAATCCCGCCTTTCTTAAATACACAAATCACTTATCTGTTTGTATAGCTCACAGACTCTATTGCTACCGTTCCACCACGTACAACTTCAAGTCTGTAACCAAAACATTCTCCTAAAAGTTTTAGTAATTGATTATTTTTTGTTTCAGACTGCGTGCACTGAAGAAGTACTGTATTCTTATTATAGTCCTCCACTGAAATTCCGTAAACCTGTGCAATACGAAAAGCCTCTTCTTTATCACTTTCTTTACAATTATTAATTTTTACAAACATCAATTCTTTCATATGTATTGGTGTATCTGTGAAATCAATCACCTTTATCACCTCTACACTACGATTCAACTGTTTTTTTATCTGCTCAAAAGTTTTATCATCACTTGTTACGCCAATGGTTATCCTAGATACTGTCCTATCTTCGGTTTCCCCCACAGATAAGCTATCAATATTATAGGATTTCCCTGAAAAAAGTCCTGATATTCTTGCCAATACTCCAATTTCATTTTCAACGTAGATTGATATCCATCTTTTTTTATTCACTTCCATTTTTCATCCTCCTTAATCTATAATCATTTCCGTTAATGGTTTTCCACCTGGTACCACTGGATATACATCTAGATCTCTATCAATCATAAATTCTATTATTGTAGGTCGTGTTGTATTTTTCGCAGCCCTTTCAAATGCAGGAATAATTTCCTCTACATTTAAAACTCTTATTCCATCTGCATCATAACTATCTGCTAATTTAACAAAATCCGGAAGATATTTTTTCCCTTCACAAGCTCCACCAACTTCACAACTTTTATTACAATTTTTACTATGTTTTAGACAAGTACTCGCATACCTCTTATCATAAAACATTTTTTGCCACTGTTTTACATTTCCTAAATATGTGTTATTCAATATACATATTATAATTGGTGCCTCTAAATATCCCGCTGTTGCCATTTCTTGAATATTCATCTGCGCTCCACCATCTCCTGTAATACAGATAACTGGATGTCCTGGATTTCCAATATAAGCTCCTATAGCTGCAGGAATACCATACCCCATTGTTCCAAGCCCACCTGAAGTAAGGAATTTTCTCTTTCCATTCATATCTATAAACTGTGTTGCCCAAAGTTGATTTTGACCAACATCCGTAGCAATTGTAGTATCTGGAAACATATCATTAATTGCTTGAAAAATAATTTCTGGAGTCATGCCATCATAATGACTCATTGTAATTGGTTTTTCAACTTTCCATCTCATAACCTCTTTTACCCATGTGTCTGTCTTACATAATTTTGCATGATTTATCATCTCTGCCATTGCAACTTTTGCATCTGCAACAATTGGAACATCTACAACAATATTCCTTGAAATAGATGCTGTATCAATATCAACATGTATAATTTTTGCATGAGGTGCAAACTCTTCAATTTTTCCCGTAATTCTATCACTAAATCTTACCCCTACTGCAAAAAGCACATCACAACTGCTGATTGCCATATTCGATGCATAATTTCCGTACATTCCTATATTTCCCACATACATTGGATGATCCGTGGCCATTGCTCCTTTTCCCATAATTGTAGTAATAACAGGAATATTCATTTTCTCAGCCAATAATGTTAACTCATCTCCTGCATCTGCAATTTTAACTCCACCACCAATTAGAAAAACTGGTCTCTTTGAGTTATTCAACATTGTCATAGCTCTTTTCAACTGACCAACATGTACACTCGTACTTGGTTTATATCCTCTAATATTAACCTCTGAAGGATATTCATCCGAACCCATTTGATTCTGAATATCTTTTGGTATGTCAATAACAACCGGTCCTGGTTTTCCTGTTCTAGCAATATAAAAAGCTTGCTTGATAATCTTTCCCAAATCTTTTCTATCTCGTACCGTAATTGCATATTTACAAATATTTCTTGTAATTCCAACAATATCAACTTCCTGAAATGCATCATTTCCAATTAAATCTCTTGCAACCTGTCCTGTAAAGCACACAACTGGAATACTATCAAAATTAGCTGTTGCTATTCCAGTTACTAAATTGGTAGCTCCTGGTCCACTTGTTACCAAACAAACCCCAACTTTTCCTGTCTGCCTTGCATAACCATCTGCAGCATGAATCAATGCCTGTTCATGTCTTGGTAAAATAATCTCCATATCCTTAGCATCATATAAGGCATCAAACAAGTCAATTGCCATTCCACCAGGATATCCAAAAATAGTATCAACGCCTTCTTCTCTAAGTGCTTTTACAAACAATTCAGTTCCCTTTACTTCCATATTCATACCTCTATTCTTTTATATTCTCTAATTTATATTGTCTTGTATTTATTATATTTATATATTAAAAAAGCCCTAAGCATAAATATAATACGCTTAGGGCGAATATCATCCGTGTTACCACCTAAATTCAGAGTTAAACTCTGCTCTCTGTCGATACGGACATATATATGTCGATATCGTATCCCTTATAACGGTGGGCATCCGTTGAAGTCTACTCAGGCTAACCCTTTCGGTCCAATGCTCAAAGGCTACTTCCATATTCTCAAAATAAAGACTCCCACCAACCGTCTTCTCTCTGCAAATTCGAAAAATATGTACTCCTCCTTGTCAACGCTTTACTATAAAAGCTCCAATAATAGGAAACATTATCTTTAACATAGAATATCATTGAACGCATTTGATGTCAAGAACGATATTGTATTACATTTGTTTACGAACAACTCTATATTCATCTCTATATTGAAAATATGGACACGATCTAACAGAACCCGTAATAAATCTATACATTTCATCTTCATCAAGATTCATTGTACATTCATAATAATCTTCATCTTCAAAATATTCATAATATCCGCACATTTCGCAACTATCTCCTACCATAAGTTCATCCCTCTCTAAAACTTTTATAATTCCACCTTTACTTTATCAAGATGCCATATATCTTTAACATATTCTTCTATTGTTCTATCTGATGAAAATTTACCACTACATGCAGTATTTAACATAACTGATTTTGCCCATTGATCTTGATTTTTATATTTTTTTTGAATCTTTTCCTGTGCTTTTACATAAGACCTGAAATCCTTTAATATAAAATAAGTATCTGGTGCATCTCCATATAACAAAGAATTATAAAGCTCTCTAAACAGTTCAGGGTTCTCCGGTGCATAAAA
>JBFHFI010000100.1:0-7916 GCA_041583675.1 Butyrivibrio sp.
AACGGCAAAAAAACGAGAATATATTTTAACAGGGATTTTAAAGGATAAAGCAGGATTAATAGCAGAGGATTTAAAATTAAGATTAGAACGCAGTCAAAAGAATCCATTGGAATTGGCTTATAATAGAGAGTTTGAAACTTTAGAAACTATTTATGGAGAATATACAAAGCATCAGTTAAGTAGGGATTTTATAGGTAGAGAAGATTTTATGGGAATTAAAAGATTCAATTCACCTTGTTGGATTCCAATATCAGATGAGCAATTATTACCGGTTTTATATATGTATCTTTATAAAAATAAAATAGCACAAGCATTAAGAGTATTAGAGATTAGAGAGACTCAAGAAGGTTATCATAGAGAGAAGTTCAAGGAAATATATTATTTTATTGAGCAATATAGAAAAGCATCTAATCTATATGATATGAATAGTTATCAAGAAGCGTACGAGATACTGGAATTATTACTACAGGAATACCCAGAAAATCCTACATTGATGAAGTTCATCATAAGGCTTACATTTAATAAAAAAATGGGATCCATATCAAAAGCGAAGGAATTAACCAAGCAAGCTCGATTGTTATTTCCAGAGGATGGTGACTTTTTTTATTATGACATTAGATATGTAAATATTATATCAGATAGAGAAGAACTGTTAGATAAATTCCAACAGATACAAGAAATGACCAATAATGGAATGGTTCTTCTGGAAATAGAGGAATTTAATTAATATGGATTTAATACAACTAAAATTATTAGACTTAATGGATGAAATAGATGATATTTGTGAAAAGAATAAAATAGGATATACATTGAGTGCAGAAACTGCATCAATGGCATTTGTATTGGGAGGATTTGCTTCAGAGAATTATCAAATGACAGTGTATATGACATTAGCTGACTTTATAAAATTTCAGAATGAAATTAATAATCAGGGAAATCATAATAGAATAATAGAAGGTTTGCATAATAATAACAAGTTTCCAGGATTCTTTTATAGATATGTTGATACATCTACAACTTATTATAACTATAATTATGGAGATACCTATAAATATAATGGAATTCATATTACAATTGAGATTCTTCGTTGTTATAGTAGAAATAATAATGGTAAATATGCAAAACTTGAAAAACATTTTGCGGTGAATAGTTATAAATATAAAAGGTGGCTAAAACCAAAAACAAAGGTCCAAAAATTCAAAATGTTTTTAAGGCTTTTAGGTAGGAGAGAAAAGCAAGCTGCTAGATTAGAACAAGAATTAAAAGATAAGTATCTTGTGAAAAAACCATTTGTAACCTTTTATGCATATTTGAATCCTAGAACTTTTTCAGTGGTTAAATATCCTACGTATCTTTACACACGTAGAAATAAAATTGAATTTGAAAATAAAAAATATTATGTAGCGTCAGATTTGGAGATGCAATACAAACTAATACGAGGGAAGAAATTAGAAAATCATATTCCAAGTACAAGAAACTATTCATTTCCTATGATGATTTCAACCAATGTTTCTTTTCAAGAATATATGAAAGATAATGGGGAAAGAAATAAGATTTGTCGTAAAAGACAGGGGTTGTGGTTAACAGATAATATGCATGGTATGGTAACGCATATTATGAACAAAGACTGGGAAATATTAAAATGTGTTTCTGCGAAATTAGACTTACAAGGAATATATATGCCTAGGAAAGAAGCGTTAGTTGGTATGTATAGAAATGAACAATTTGAGAATCTAATAGAAGCTTTTGAAGAATACAATGAAAAAATTAGATATTTTTATAGAAAAACCAAAATGACGATTTATTTTGATGAGGATATTTTTGATATCTATTTGGCGTGTTTGGAGTATAATGGGGAATTTCAAATGGCAAAAAGATTGGTTAGACGTATTCCAGAACAGTGGAAGAACAAGTAGGGGGAAAAGATGAATGTATCAGAATATATAATTGAATATTTAGTGGATCAAGGAGTGCATGATTATTTTGGATATCAAGGAACAATGATAGCCCATTTTATTGAAGCCATCTGTAATAATAATAATGCAAAAAATCATAGTGTATATAATGAGCAAGGGGCGGCTTTTGCAGCATGTGGATATGCAAAAGCAACAGGTAATTGTGGTGTTGCATATGCGACTAGTGGACCGGGGGCTTTGAATCTGGTATCTGGAATTGCAGATGCATATTATGATTCTGCACCAGTTATTTTTATTACAGGACAGATTAATACAACGGAGTATACAAATATTCCAGAGTTAAGACAGCAGGGATTTCAACAAACTGACGTTGTGGCGATTACCTCACCCATATGTAAATATGCAGTGAAGATAACAAAAGCGAGTCAAATACAAGAGGAATTAGAAAAAGCATGGATATTGGCAACAACAGGAAGAAAAGGTCCAGTGGTCTTGGATATTCCTATGGATATTCAAAAAGCAGAATTCAAATTTATTAAAAACGAAGATTATAAAGCAGAATATCTGAAAAAAAGTGAAATGTTTGATTTTTCAGACGAAATTATTAAGAATCTGAATCAATCAAAGCGTCCAATCCTTTTTTTGGGAAATGGAATACAGAAAGATAAAAACGCTAGGGAGCGTGTAAAGCAGTTGATTTCTAAATGGAATATTCCTGTAATTACAAGTATTCTTGCAAAGGATTTGGTTGATACAAATCATAAATGCAACCTTGGTTTTTTGGGAGCTGCATATGGAAGTAGAGCAGCAAATATTGTAGCTTATAAAAAGGCGGATTTAATTATTTCCTTGGGAAGTAGTATGTGCAGAAGACAAACTGGGAATCCAGAACAATTTGCCCAAAATGCACAAATTATCCGTGTGGATATTGATCAGACTCAATTAAAAAGAAAAGTGCATAAAGATGAAATTAGTTTTCAGACAGATGTTAATCTATTAATTGAACAAATACTACAATCCAATCAAAAAATCAATGATTTTAGTGATTGGGTACAAGTGTGTAAGAGATGTCGAGAAGTAACAGAAGAGTATAACAATAATGGGCAATTTAGAGAACCGAACTTTTATATAAAGAAAATAGGCGAATTATTTGAAAATACTATATTTTCAATTGATGTGGGTCAGCATATGATGTGGGCAGCCCAATCACTTTCAATTAAAAATGGAATACAATGCATTTATTCAGGAGGGCATGGAGCAATGGGGATTGCGTTACCAGCCAGTATTGGTGCATATTATGCAACAGGTAAGAAAAGTGTGTGTATTGTTGGAGATGGTTCCTTTCAAATGAATATACAAGAATTACAGTGGGTGGTTAGAGAGCAAATTCCAATCACTATATTTGTAATGAATAATCATGTATTGGGATTGATCAGACAGCAACAAGATGATTTCTTTGGAAGTAGATATTATGGTTCTTCTGAAGAAGGGGGATTTTCATCCCCTGATTTTGTGGCAATAGCAAAAGCATATGGATTGGATGCATACCAAATTAATTCAGTAGAAGATATTTGTAACTTGAAACAGGAAATTACTGGGGATAAACCTGTTTTAGTTGAAGTTATGATGCCGGTAGAGACCAAAGCATATCCAAAAACTTTTTTTGGTCAAGAAATGCATAATCAAAGGCCGGAAATTTCAGCAGAATTGATGAATTATTTATTAGAATTATAAAAAAGAGAGACCTAATAGGGCGTAAGTGATACTCAAATATTTTTTGAGTAAACAAGGAGAACTATCAATGAAAAAAATAATTACATATGGAACTTATGATTTATTTCATAAAGGGCATTACAAGATACTTGAAAGAGCAAGAGCCCTGGGAGATTATCTAATCGTAGGAGTAACAAGTGAAAGCTATGACATTGAAAGGGGGAAACTCAATGTTAGAGATGGACTGGTTACTCGTATTGAGAATGTCATGAAGACAGGATTTGCCGATGAAATAATTATAGAAGAGTATCAGGGGCAAAAAGTAAATGATATTTTAAAATATCAAATAGATGCTTTAGTGGTAGGCTCAGATTGGATTGGAAAATTTGATTATTTAAAAAATTATTGTGAAGTAATTTATTTAGAAAGAACGAAAAATATATCAAGTACACAAATTAGAGAAGTAGATGGGGTTGTGAACAGACTTGGAATTGTAACAGACACTATGGAAGACCAAGATGTGGTATTAGAGTCCAAATATGTAAGTGGTGTACATGTTGAAAGTGTATACTCTCAAAACGAGAAGATTGCAAAAAAATTTTATGAAAAATATGACTTAAATAAATATAATACGGATTATAGTGAATTTTTGGATACAATAGATATTGTGTATATTAATGTTTCTTATGAACAAAGATATGATTTTGTAAAACAAGCAATTGATAAACACAAGTCGGTAATCTGTAATGCACCAATTACCAGAGATGTTTTAAAACTATCGGATTTATTTCAACAAGCAAAAAAGAATAAAACGGTAATTTGTGAGGATGTAATTACAGTATACCTTCGAGCTTTTACTCAATTAGTATGGCTAATCAATTCTAATTTAATAGGAAATGTTATTAGCGTAAAATGTTCCATTTCTCAAAAAAATTTCAAAGGTGGAAAAGATTTTTCTGATTTATTAATGTATCCTCTATGTGCAATTATTAAATTATTAGGAATTAAATCTACAGATATTGTAAATAAAACAGTTATGGGAACAAATGGAAAACCAATGTATCATAATATTAGAGTGGGCTATGAAAATGCAGTTGCTAATATCGAAGTTGGTGAAAATATAGAAATTGCAGAAAATATGGAGATTATAGGAGATAAAGGCAAAATACTAATTCCAAATGATTGGTGGAATACGGGATATTTTGAAACTAGATTATTATCCAATAATAACCCCAAACGATATAGCTTTAATTTTGATGGAAATGGATTTCGATATTTGCTACAAGAACTTATGATTATGCAAAAAGATAAAAGATATGAATGTACAAGAATATTTCATGAAGAATCAATAAAGATTATTGAGATGATAAATGAAGTGCATCAAGCTGAAGATCTTGAAGTAGGAGAAAAAAATGTCTAAAAACTATGTAATTACAGGTGGAACATCAGGAATTGGAAAAGCGATTGCAATTAAAATATTAGCAGAATCTACAGAGATACAAGATAAGTTGGTAATTAATTATGGACATAATGATAAAAGAGCAGAAGAATTTATGGAATCATTGTCAATAGAGGATCAAACAAAAGTGATTTTTATTAAATCGGATTTATCAGATTATCAAGGAATGACATATTTTTATGAACAGACAAAAAACAAGATTCAAAAAGTGGATTATTTAATTTGTAATACAGGAATTGGAACCTATAAAAAATTTGCAGAATATACCTTTGAGGATTGGAATAATATTATGGATACCAATGTGTCCATTCCTGCTTTTATGATTAGGGCATTTATGGAAATAATGACTATAAATAGTTCGATTATATTAATGGGCTCTTATGCAGGGAAATCTCCTTATTCATCAAGTGTAGTATATAGTGTGTCCAAAGCAGCATTACTGTTTTTATCAGAAGTATTGGTAAAAGAGTTAGAGCCTAAATCAATTAGAATTAATGCACTGGCACCTGGATTTGTGGATACACAATGGCAGGAAAATAGAACACAAGAAAGCTATGATAGGGTGAATAATAAAATAGCATTACATAGATTTGGAAAAGCAAATGAAATAGCGGATATGTGTTATTCGGTAATGACTAATACTTATATGAATGGGGCTACAATAGAGATCCATGGGGGCTATAATTATTTTTAATATTTTATTTATTGCATTTCAAGTATTCGTGTTATAATATACAAATAATACTATGATGTAAGATGGAGAAGTTAATGAAGAAATATAAAGGTAAAATTCAGGGGTTAAGCGTGATGCTTGCGGACCTGGGGTGTATTTTAATCAGCTTTTTTAGCGTAAATTATATTTCGCAATTCTTGGTGAACAAAAATTATTTTTCAGAACATATAGTTATTAATTTATTATCGACTATAATTTTGGCATATGTAATTGTATTTATATTTTTTAATATGAATGAAGATTTAATGAAAAGAGGAAGAATAGAAGAATTCATATATAGTGTTAAAATTAATATATTTTTAATGTTAGTAATGACAATTCTATTATTTGCAACCAAATCTATTGTGGGATTGAGCAGAGTTGGATTTGCAATAGCTCTTATAGTGAATGTATTACTTATGTTTGTAGTTCATACTTGGATCAAGAAATTAATCAAGCGTTGGGGAAAGAATCAACAGAATACAATTTTTTGTTATGTAGTAACAACAAGGGATAAAGCATCAGAAATTATTAGAAATCTATCTACAAATATAGAATATTGCAGACAGATTGTTGGAATTGCAATTATTGATGATCATTTAATAGGACAAGAGATTGAAGGAGTACCTGTTGTAGCTGGTTTTCAAGATATGTTGTTGTTTTCGAAAAAGGTTGCAATAGACGAAGTGTATATAAATGTACCCTATGACACGGGTAATTCCTTGAAACCATATATTCTAGAATTTGAAAAAATGGGATTAAATGTACATCTTAATATTACGATGTTAGAAGGATTTGAGGATTTTTACAAGGAGATTCGCCTGCTAGGTCCTTATCCTGTTATTTCTTTTGGAAGTCGTAAATTTGATGATAACAAAATTTTTGTGAAAAGATGTGTTGATATTTTTGGAGCATTGGTTGGAATTCTTATTACAATAGTAGTTGGAATGGTAGTAGCACCTATTTTGTTATTGGAATCTTCTGGACCATTAATTTTCAAACAACAAAGAGTTGGAAAAAACGGAAGATTATTTTATATTTATAAATTTCGTTCTATGTACAAAGATGCAGAAGAACGGAAACAAGCATTATTAGAAAAAAATGAAATGAAAGGTCATATGTTTAAAATGGCAGATGACCCTAGAATTACCAAAGTTGGAAAATTTATTAGGAAAACAAGTATTGATGAATTACCTCAATTTTTTAATGTATTAGTAGGGGATATGAGTCTTGTGGGGACAAGGCCACCAACAGTTAGTGAATATCAAGAATATGCTTGCAATCATAAAAGACGATTAAGTATTAAGCCTGGTATTACTGGACTGTGGCAAGTCAGTGGACGTAATAATGTTTCTGATTTTGAAGATGTGGTTAAATTAGATTTGGAATATATTGATAAATGGTCATTGGCTTTGGATATAAAGATCTTAATTAAAACAGTCATGGTTGTTTTCGCTCGGAAGGGGTCACAATAAACATATGAAGATTAATTTTAAGAGAAATAAAAAACAAGAAGATAATTCCGTGGGTGGCAAGAAATCAAAAAAAAGAAAATATAAATTAGCAAAGCGTAATAAGATAATTATTGGAATCTGTGGTTTCTTATTGGTTATATTTATTTGTGTATTGATTGTATATCTAAAATTAAATGGAATGATTAATCTAATTAAACATGAATCAGATAGTGAAAGCTATGCAATTAATTATGACGTAACCATAGATCCAGATGATATTGTGGAAGAGGATAATATTGATGAAGCTGCATTGTCTCTTATTAATGCAGATGCAGAAGATTTTTATAATAGTGGTGAAATTGCATATGCAAGTTATGTGAAAAATATTCTATTGATTGGAACCGATGTTAGAGTTTCTGATAGTTGGAATGGTAATTCAGATTCTATGATATTAATTTCAATTAATACGCAAACCAAGAAAATATACATGACAAGTTTTATGAGGGATATGTATGTGTATGTTCCTTATGCAGATGTGTTCTCAAAATTAAATTATGCGCATGCATATGGTGGAAGCCAATTATTGTGTGAGACCATTTCTGGTAATTTTAAAATTCAAATTGATGATTATTTTAGAGTGGATTTTTATGGATTAATGGATA
>JBFHFI010000101.1:0-7910 GCA_041583675.1 Butyrivibrio sp.
CAAATTACAAAAAAAGCATTAGAAATTGTAGATAGTTATCGTGTGAAATCAGGGGGAATTGATAATCAGGTTTCTTTGATGTCAGGTGGGAATCAACAGAAATTATTAATTGCAAGAGAGGTAGCGGGAACACCTAAATTAATTATTGCAGCTTATCCTGTTAGAGGATTGGATGTGGGGGCAGCAGAGGATATTAATAGAATTTTGTTGGAACAAAGAAAAAAAGGAGCAGCAATTCTTTTAATATCGGATGATTTGGAAAATTTATTTCAAATGAGTGATTGCATTGGTGTGTTATGCCATAATCGATTGACTAAAATAAAAAACACGGAATTATTAGATTATACAGAAGTTGGTAAATTAATGACAGGAGAAAATGTATGAGAATTCAAATTGAGAAAAAAATGAATCCTTCAAAAATCTGGGTGATTTTAAATCCATTGATTTTTACTTTTATGGCATTACTTTTTGCATCTATTTTCATTATGATTATGCATTTTAATCCAATAGAAGTATTTTATAAAATGATAAACAAAGCTTTTTTTACCCAATCTGGGATTACGAGAAGTATTGTAGGAGCTCTTCCAATGATGTTATGTGGTTTGGGTGTTGCATTGGCTTTTCGAATGAATATAAATAATATTGGAGCAGAAGGACAATATGCGATGGGCGCAATGTTTGGTGGAGGGATAGTATTAAGTTTTCCCAATGTAAATGCACCAATACTAATGATAATTATGTTTGTATCTTGTTTTTTAGGAGGTGTAATTTGGGCATTGATTGCAGCAATTCCAAAGGCGTTTTTTAATGTAAATGAAATTATTACAACTTTAATGCTGAATTATGTGGCACTTTTGATTTTGGATTATCTATGTTACGGTCCATGGAAAGAATTAGGAAAAAACGTTGGACAGACAATTAAAATACCGGAAAGTATATGGATTGGAGATATTCCAGGAACCTCAATTAGTTTAGTAATTGTAATCGTTATTGTGATAGCTTTTCTAATATATATGTTTTATAAACATACAACTGGGGGATTTGAAGTTTCTGTAATTGGTAATAATATTAGAGCTGCAAAATATGCAGGAATTAATATTAAAAAAAATGTGTTATTGGTATTAGGGGTATCTGGAGGTTTGGCTGGATTAGCAGGTTTTGCACAAGTGATAGGAGTTACGCATCGAGTTTCTGCAGGAATGACAAATAATGTAGGGTATACAGCGATTGTAATTGCTTATTTGGCAAGATTTAATCCATTTGCTGTATTAGTTGTTTCGGTGTTAATTAGTGGATTACAAAACAGTAGTTCAACTGTACAAGTAATGGGAGTTCCATCTGAAATTTCATATATGTTACAAGGAAGTATTATGCTTTTCGTAATAGCAGGAGAATTTTTTTATAATCATCGAATTAGATTTGTAAGAAAGTCGGGTGAATAGTATGGAAGTATTAGTGATATCAATTATATCTACTGTAATTATGTATGCTGTATCAGTAATGTATGCAGGAATTGGTGAGATTTTTTCGGAATTGGCCGGTGTAATGAATATGGGGCTAGAAGGAATTATGCTTATGGGAGCTGTTACGGGTTATATGACAGCAGTGTATACGCAAAATTTATTGCTTGCATTTGTTGTTGCAACATTAACAGGGGCTTTTTTGGGAGTGATTTTTGCTTTTTTAACAGTGACATTAAAATCTAATCAAACAGTATGTGGAATGGCAATGTTAACTTTTGGTGCGGGGTTATCGGGGTTTTTAGGAAATGATGTGGCTCAAGTTTCTGCAAATCTTAAGTTTCAGAAATTTGAGATCCCAATTTTAAGTGAAATTCCAATTATTGGGCCGAGTATGTTTTATCAGGATGTTTTAGTGTATATGATGTATCTTATTTTACCGTTGTCGGTCTTTTATATTTACCATACAAGAGCAGGTTTAAAATTAAGAGGATTAGGGGAAGCTCCTGAGATGTTGGATTCACAAGGAAAGAATGTTTTTTTTATGAGATATCTATATGTTATGTTTGGATGTGCAATGACTGCCATTAGTGGAGTTTGTATTTCCTTATCTTATACAAACTTTTGGAGTGCAGGTATGACAGGGGGGAAAGGTTGGATTGCAATTGCATTGGTTACATTTGCATCATGGAATCCTATTATATTAGCAATAGGTGCATTGTTATTTGGGCTTATTAGTATTTTAGGAAAAAATATGCAAATTATTGTACCGGGAATACCCTCACAGGTATATAGTATGCTTCCATACATAGCTACCATTATTGTTTTTATTTTATCCACAGGATCATTTAGAAAAAAACATACAAGTCAGCCGGAAACACTTGGAATTCCTTATGACCGTGAAAGTAGATAATTAATTTTAATTAATTTAAATATAAATATTACATAATGGAGGATTTATTATGAAAAAGAAACTAGGTAGTATGGCATTGATTGCAGTACTTGGGACATCATTATTATTTGGTTGTTCACCAGCTACATCAAGTACAAGCGAAACAGCCAGCACAGGTGAAGAAATGGTTGCAGATAACTTTTTTTCTGCAATACAGACAGAAGACATTAAAATAGGAGAGATTCAATCTTATTATATTAATGATGAAGGTTGGTGTCAGGCAGTTCATTCAAGTATTGTTGCTTCTATGGAAGAATCAGGAATTTCAGAAGAAAATCTTGTTAGTTTAGAGTGTATTGAGGAAGATCAATCATCTGTTCAATCAGCATTTGAAAGTCTTGTTGATGAAGGTTGTAATGTTATTATTGGAGCATCTACAGGATATGGTAGTTATTTAACAGACCTTGCAGATGATTATCCTGAAGTTGTCATTCTTCAAAGTGGAGATCAAGAAGATAATATGGTAGGATTTCAAATTAAAAATCAAGAAGGTTGGTTTTTAGCAGGATATGCATCTGCATTAATGTCAGAAACAAATGAACTTGGCTTTGCAGCAAGTATGAATGAAGTTACAGTTAGAACTGCAATTAATGCTTATGCATTAGGAGCAAAATATGCAAATGAAGATGCAACAGTACAAGTGGTTTGGGCAAACAGTTGGTATGATGTTGATATAGAGACACAGGATGCACTTACATTAATTAACGCAGGAATTACATATATGGGAATGGATGCTTCTTCTCCAGCAATTCCACAAACTTGTCAAGATAATGGAGCATTTGTTGTTGGAAGTAATGTAGATATGTATGAAACAGCGCCCGATGCGGTATTGTTTTCATATATGTGGAATTTTAGTCCAATGTTTAATGAGATGTTTGTTCAATTAGAAGAGGGAACATTAGAAAAAGGTTCTTATTTCTATGAAGGTGGAGAATGTTCAGCATTATCAAGTTTTAATGATAATCTTGTACCAGAAGATGTACAAGATAAAGTAACTGAATTAAGAGAAAAACTTAATAGTGGAAAAGTAGTAATTTATAGTGGCGAAATCAAAGATGTAGATGGAGCTGTTTTAGTAGAAGTTGGAAATATAATGGATGAAGCAACAATCATGGCTCAAAATTTTTTTGTTGAGAATGTAAAAGGTGCACAATAATACAACATATTAAAAAAAGACGGTCTAAAACAATATTGTTTTGGGCTGTCTTTTTTTTGAGAACTGATTATTATATTAAAAATGCTGGTATATATAAGGTAATGTGATATAATATAGGCAAGATATTGGAGGAAGCATGGAGACAAATCATAATCAATTTAAAGTAGTTAATTCAGTATTACATACAGTGCATCCGGAAATATTTCAAGGAAGATCACAGATTTATCAGGAATATATGATGATGTATAATTGCGCAATCAAAGAGATTGTAACGAAATTTGAAATTTTAAATGATGAACTTAAGGTAAGAAATAATAGAAGTCCTATTGAATTTATACAATCAAGAGTAAAAAGTCCAGATAGCTTAAGAGAGAAAATGAATCGAAAAGGGTATGAATTAGAAATAGATTCTATTAAGTATATTGAGGATATAGCGGGAGTTAGGATTATATGTTCATTTATTGATGATATTTATGAAGTGGCTCAGATGTTACTAAAGCAAGATGATATAGTTCTTATTAGTTGTAAAGATTATATTCAAAATCCAAAAGAAAATGGTTACAGAAGTTATCATATGATTGTAGAAGTGCCCGTATTTTTTTCGAATATTAGACAACCACTTAAGGTTGAGGTACAAATAAGAACAATTGCGATGGATTTTTGGGCCAGTTTGGAACATCAATTAAAATATAAAAAGCATTTACATAATGAAGAACAATTGACTAAAAAATTACAAAATTGTGCTAAAGTTATTGCAGAAACAGATATGCAGATGCAAGAAATTAGAAAAGAAATAGATGAAAACAATCAAGTTGAAGCTTGAATTTCAAATTTTATTAATAAATATTCGTAAATTCATTTAGAGGAAAGTGCCTCTCAGAGCAAAGAGCTTACAACGGATAAGTAAACAAGGGGCATCTTTGAACAGATGTCCTTTTGTGATAGCCAGTATTTGTTAAAGAAATAATATAAAAAAAAGAATAACCTTATTTTATAATGGTATTGCAGGATATAAGTGCTATATCTTAGGAAATTCCGTGTTTTTATATAAAATGGCAAAAAAGGGACAGTTGACCTTTTTTTAAAAACGAATAAAACATAAAATATAATAATTAATTACCAAGAGGAGAGACGAATGATTGATTACACAGAAGGTGCTGGAATACAATATCACTTGCAAATTAAGCCAGGGGATATAGGAGAATATGTTATTTTACCAGGGGACCCGAAAAGATGTAAGAAAATTGCAGAACTTCTTGAGGACGCTCAATTAATTGCAGACAGTCGAGAATTTGTAACATATACAGGATTTTTAGATGGAGTTAAAGTGAGTGTAACCTCAACGGGAATAGGAGGCCCTTCAGCATCCATTGCTATGGAAGAGTTATATAGATGTGGAGCTACTACATTTATTAGAATAGGAACCAGTGGTGGAATGCAATTAGATGTTCATGGAGGAGATTTGGTAATTGCAACAGGTGCAATTAGAATGGAAGGTACAAGTAAGGAGTATGCACCTATAGAATTTCCAGCAGTAGCGCATTATGAAGTTGTGAATGCTTTGATTGAAGCTTCAGATAAATTAGAATATACAAGACATGTAGGGGTTGTACAATGTAAGGATGCATTTTATGGACAACATGAACCAGCAACAAAGCCAGTTGGATATGAACTTATGAACAAGTGGAATGCATGGGTAGAATGTGGAACCTTAGCTTCAGAAATGGAGTCAGCGGCTATGTTTGTAGTTGCAAGTTATTTAAAAGTGAGAGTGGGATCAGTATTTCTTGTAATTGCGAATCAAGAAAGAGAAAAACAAGGATTAGATAACCCCCAAGTACATGATACAGAAGGTGCAATTAAAACTGCAATTGAAGCAGTTCGTATCTTGATTTCTAAAGACGGAAAGAATAAATAATTTGATTGTAATAGTTTTTTAACTATTCAAATATAAATTTAGGAGGAAATTTTATGAAAAAGAAGATTTTGTCAATCGTTTTGGCAGCAGCAATGGTGTTTTCTTTGACTGCATGTGCAGATGATTCAACATCAAGTGCAGATGATTCAACATCAAGTGCAGATGTAACAACTGCAGCAGATAGCCAAACAGAAGAAACCGTAGATATTAAAATCGGTATGGTAACAGATGTAGGTGGAGTAAATGATGGTAGTTTTAACCAGACATCTTGGGAAGGGCTTTTAAAAGCACAGGATGATTTTGGAATTACTGTTAAGTATTTAGAGTCAGCTACTGATTCTGATTATATTCCTAACATTGAGACTTTTATTGATGAAGATTATGATCTTATTATCTGCGTTGGATATCAGTTAGCAGATGCTACTAGAACAGAAGCAGAAGCTTACCCAGATCAGAAATTTGCCATTATTGATGATTCAACTAATGCTGACCTTTCAAATGTTACATGCCTTATGTTTGAACAAGCACAGGCATCATACCTTGTAGGTTATGTTGCAGGTCTTACAACTGAGACAGATATAGTTGGATTTGTAGTTGGTATGTCATTTGAAACTATGAATCAATTTGGATATGGATATTGTGCAGGTGTAATTGATTCAAATCCAGATGCTACAATTCTTCAAAGTAATGCAAATAGTTTTACAGAATCAGCAGTTGGTAAAACAGCCGCAAATACAATGATTGCATCTGATGCAGATGTTATTTTCCATGCAGCTGGTGGTACAGGTCTAGGAGTAATTGATGCTTGTACAGAAGCTGGAATTTGGGCAATTGGTGTAGATACAGATCAAAGTGTAATTAGTCCTGACACAGTTCTTACTTCAGCTATGAAACGTGTTGATGTTGCTTGTTATGATATAGCAGAAGACTTACTTAATGATTCAGTTGAGAGTGGAGTTATCACTTATACACTTACAGACGGTGGTGTTGACCTTGCACCAACAACAGATAATTTAAGTCAAGAAGTAATTGACGAAATTACAGAAGTAAAAGAAAAGATTATTAATGGAGAAATTATAGTTCCTTCAAATCAAACTGATTTTGAAGCTACATATGGTGACGTTTACGAATTAGATTAATGATTCATAATTTAGGGTAGACAGCATAATGCAGTCTACCCTTTTTATAAAGTTTTAAGAATGGAGGAAAGCTTGTGAGAAAAATATCAATGGAAAGAGTAGATGCAACAAGGACAAATATATTTGAAACAATAAAAAGCTCTACGTTGACACATGAACAAAAAATAGCAACATTGGCGAATCATGCAGATTCATTGTTGGAAGTTTTGAATTTGCCAGAAGGTCTTGATGAGTTACTAAATCAGCCAGGAGATACCCAGTGTATTTGTGATTTATTTGAAGGTCATGCACCAGTAAGACCAAGATATATTATTCCTGATTATGCTAAGTTTATGAAGCAAGGAAGTGAATTTCTTCAATTAGAGCCACCAAAAGATTTATTTGAGGCTTTAAATGCACTTTTGATTTTTTATAGACATGTACCAAGTATCACCAATTTTCCTGTGTACTTAGGAGCTTTAGATGAACTATTGGAACCATTTGTTCATAATATGGATCAAGAATTAGCAAAGAAATTATTGAAATTATTTATGACCAATATAGATAGAACCGTATTGGATTCCTTTTCTCATGCAAATATAGGGCCTGTTGATACATTGGCAGGACGTCTTATATTAGAAGTAGAAGCTGAGTTAGAGAATGCCGTACCGAATATAACAATGAAATATGATGAAAATATAACATCGGATGAATTTGCTTTAAGAGGAATAGATACTGCATTACATTCGGCAAAACCAAGTTTTGCAAATCATAAGATGTTCACACAGGAATTAGGTGAAAATTATGTAATTGCTAGTTGCTATAATGGTCTTGCTTTGGGTGGTGGATCCTATACTTTATGTAGATTAATTCTTGGAAATATTGCAAAAAGAGCTGAAAATATAGAAGATTTTAAAAATAATCAATTGCCATATGTTTGTGATATTATGGCCAAATATATGGACGAAAGAATTAGATTTGAAGTAGAAGAAAGTGGATTTTTTGAAAATAACTTTTTGGCAAAAGAGGGATTTATTCAAAGAGATAAATTTACAGCTATGTTCGGGTTGGTAGGAATGGCAGAATGTGTAAATCTTTTGATGGAAAAACAAGGTTTAAAAGGAAGATATGGACATGATGAACAGGCGGATGCTTTGGCTGTAGAGATTATGGATTTAATAGAACAATTCAATCAAAATCATACAAATCCATATTGTGAAGTGACAGATGGACACTTTTTATTACATGCACAGGTGGGAATTGCACAGGATCATGGAATTTCACCAGGAACTAGAATTCCAATTGG
>JBFHFI010000102.1:0-7806 GCA_041583675.1 Butyrivibrio sp.
CATCAATAAACTTTTCCCTTTT
This sequence comes from Butyrivibrio sp., assembly GCA_041583675.1. GTDB lineage: Bacteria > Bacillota > Clostridia > Lachnospirales > Lachnospiraceae > Eshraghiella. Next base: position 23 of record JBFHFI010000102.1, read on the forward strand.
AAGTATCCCATAAAACTCAAGACACTATATTGGGGTAGTATACTTACTAGCATATGGATATGATCCGACATTAAATGCCCTTCTATTATTTCCACTCCCTTATGGGAACACAGTTGCTTCAAGCCATAAATAAAATATGCCCTTAATTTAATCAATTAAGGGCATTTCAAAATCTAATTTTTATAATCTTTTACAAAAGACACTTTATTCCGACCTAAAACAATTATTAATTATACTTATAAAACCCTTCTCCTGAAGATACTCCAAGTTTTCCCTCTTCAATATATTTATTCAAAATAGCTTCCATTGCCTTAAAATTATATGGCATCATCATTTTTTTTAAAAGTGGTGAAAAAATTCCAGGTATGCTTTGATACTGATGAACAATATTATATGCTGTAGTAAGTCCTACCGTGTCAAAAATCTGGAATGGTCCCTTTGGTGCTCCAGTTCCACTTGTCCATGCGATATCAATACTCTTAGGATCTGAAACCCCTGATGCATACAAATCTAATCCACTTAATAAAAATGGAACCAACATTGAATTAAGAAGATATCCATTCTTTTCTTTTAAAACAGGTAATGCTATCATTCTAATTTCATTGGCAAACTGCATCACTTCATCAAAATATTTTGATTCTGTTTTATCTTGACTCATAACTTCCGCTGTATTGTTTTTCCATATTGAATTGGCAAAATGCAAAGATAAATATTTTTCAGGTCTGCCTGTATATTTTGCAAATTCAGAAGGAAGTAATGTAGATGAATTCGTTACAAGAACTGTTTTTTTAGGCATTAATGGTGCAAGTGTTTTATAAAACACAACCTTATCCTTTGGATTCTCTGACATCGATTCAATAATTAAATCAGCATCACTTACCGCCTTTTTCATATCAAGCTCTAGCTTAATACTATCATAAGCCTTATTAACCTTTGTAATTAATTCTTCCTTATTGAAATTTTCTTGCTCTGCAATACCCGCACACCAAGGACCTTCTCCTGAATCCATTTTTTCAATAGCATCAAGATAAGTTTCTTTTAATTTGTCAAGTTTGGGCTGTGTTCGTGTAATTGAACCTTCACTTCTTAACCAAATTTTTACATTAAATCCACAGAAAGCTGCTTGAAATGCGATCTGGCTTCCAAGTACTCCCCCACCACCAATAACTACATTTGAATATCTCATTAAATACCTTCTTTCTATTATGATTACCTTTAATATATCATCTCAAGATTGAAATCACAAATCTTTTTTTCCTAAATTCAAGTTTTTCTACATCATAAATTACTCTTAATGTCTTAGGTTTCTATTTGCTTAAACTGTTTTTGATAAAGCTGATAATAACATGCTTTTTGCTCAAGAAGTTGTTCATGATTACCGCACTCTACAATTTTTCCATCTTCAATGACCACTATTTTATCTGCATCACGAATCGTAGACAATCGGTGTGCAATAATAAGGCTTGTTCTATTTTTCATTAAAGCTATCATAGCTTCTTGAATATACATTTCTGTATGAGTATCAATGCTTGCTGTCGCCTCATCAAGAATTAATATTTTAGGATCAGCAAGTACCGCACGCGCTATAGATATCAATTGTCGTTGCCCCTGACTTAAACTAGAGCCTGCCTGAGACAAAGGAGTGTCATACCCCTTTTCCAACTGTTCAATAAATCGATCACAATGAGATATTTTTGCTGCTTTGTAAACATCCTCTTTTGTTGCATCCAGTTTTCCATAACATATATTTGAAAAAATTGTATCTGAAAACAGCACGGTATCTTGCAATACAATAGCAATGTTTTTTCTCAACTGATCCTTGGGTATATTTTCAATATTCATACCATCAATAGAAATTATTCCAGATTGTACATCATAAAAACGAGTAAGCAAATTTACAATCGTAGTCTTTCCTGATCCAGTTGCCCCAACAATTGCAATTTTTTGGCCCGCTTTTACCTCTAAATTCAAATTTTTCAGTACTTTTTCTCCTTGCTTATAAGAAAACACAACATCCTTAAATAAAATATTTCCTTCTATATTATCTACTAAAGCTATCCCTTGATCCGTTTCTGAAGATGTATCAATCACTTCAAAAACACGTTCAGCTCCAGCAATCGCTGTTTGAATTTGATAATATTGATTTGCCAACTCATTAATTGGTCTAGATAATTGTTTTGAATAAAGTAAAAACGCTTGAATTATTCCTATTGTTATTGAACCTTTTACCGCAAGATAACCTCCTATACTTGCAATTAGTAAATAATTCAAATTCCCAATCACTCCCATTAACGGTCCCATTATTCCACCAAAAATTTGAGCACGAATTCCATATTTTTTTAAATCACTATTAATTTCAGAAAACTGGTCCATTGCCTTTTTCTCTTTACCAAACGCAACTACAGTTCGATATCCTGTCAGCATTTCTTCAATATGCCCATCCAAATTCCCCAATAATGTCTGTTGACGTGTAAAATACTTACGCGTAAATGATGCCAATTTCATGGTAACCAATAAAGTAAGTGGAACAGTTAAAAAACTAACAATAGTTAAAAGAGGACTAAAATAGAGCATAATTATTAAAGTTCCAATAACGGTCAATACACTTGAAATAAAAGACCCAATGGATTGTGAAATTGTAATTGATACATTATCCACATCATTGGTCATCCTACTCATTAAATCTCCATGTTGATGTGTATCAATATATTTTATTGGTAATTTTACAATTTTCGAAAATAAATCTCGTCGCATATTTTGTACAGTTACTTGAGATAATTTTGCCGAAAGAATCCCTTTAAAATAAGTTAATAAAGATAATAGTACATAGGTGATTACCATTAAACTCAATATGAAAATAAAACGTTCAAAATCAATAGAAAGTTTACTGTCATTCAAGGTAATTGTATCAATTGCACTGGCTTGTAAGGCGGGATTAACCAACGTAAATAAACTTATAAATACCATTATGATCAAAAGAAATAGCAAAAGATATTTACTCACTCCTATATAGATAATTAACCTTTTTAGTGTTTTTCTAGTATTCTTAGGTTTTTCACGATTCATATTCATACGATTTCCGAAATGATTCCCACCCATTTTTTTATTTATTATTTGATTTGATGACATATCTTTCATATGTTTGTAGTCCCTTTCATTTGAGATTCTGCAATACTTTGATAAAGTGAACTTGTTTTTAACAGCTCATTATGTGTTCCTCTTGCACAAATACTCCCCTTATCCAAGACCAAAATTTCATTTGCATTCATAACACTCGCTACACGTTGTGCAATCATAATTATGGTTGTATTTTTAAAATTCTCCATTAATGCTTTTTGAAGACTAGATTCTGTATCCATATCCAGAGCTGACGTACTATCATCAAGAATTAATATTTTGGGATTTTTAAGTATTGCTCTCGCAATTGCAATTCTTTGTTTTTGACCACCTGAGAGCGATGCCCCCTTTTCTCCTATAATACTTTGATATCCCTCTTTAAATTTCATAATAAATTCATCTGCTTGTGCGATTTTTGCAGCGGCGATAACTTCTTTCTCTGTTGCATTCTCATTTCCCCATCGAATATTATCCAAAATAGTTCCTGAAAAAAGTTCACTCTTTTGTAATACGTATGCAATATTACTACGGAGTGATTCCAGTGTGTATTCTTTAATATTAACCCCTTCAATTTCAATAGACCCTTTTGTAGTATCATAGAATCTCGGAATTAAATTAACAAGAGATGTCTTTCCAGACCCAGTAGTTCCGATAATAGCCATTTTCTCACCAGCTTTAATTCTTAAATTCACTTTATCTAATACAGGTTTCCCTTCAGATGTCGGATAACTAAAAGATACAGAATTAAATAAAACATTCCCTTTGATAATCTTTGCATCCTTATCTCCACCTAGGACTAATGGTTTTGTATCTAAAACTTCCTGTATCCTCGATGATGATACTTTTGCACGAACGATAATTTGAAGCATTGTTACCAACATTAAAATAGACATTAAAATTTGTGTAACATACGTAATTGCAGCCATTATTTGTCCTATCTGTATTTCTTTTGCATCAATTTGTAATCCACCTACAAAAATAATTGCCACAATAGAAATATTCATAATTAACATTAAAAATGGACTTAAAATTGCCATCAATTTCTGAATTCTTAAAGATGTTTGCATAAGTTCATCATTCACATCGCCAAAACGTTCTTCTTCATACTTTTCTCGAACAAATAATTTAACCACTCTGGCTCCTATAATATTCTCTTGAACAACCAAATTCAACTTATCAAGTTTTTTTTGTACAACGGAATACAAAAAACTTGACTTAGACAAAACAATCCATAAAATTAGAAATTGCACTGGAAACACACAAATAAGAACCAACCCAAAATTAATATCCAATGTAAGTGTCATTACAATTCCACCCAAAAACATAAATGACGTTCTTACAAATAATCTAAGTGCCATATCTATAAAATTTTTCGTAGCAACAATATCATTTGTTAACCTTGTTATTAAGGAGCCTGTTGTATATTGATCCGTTTGTTCCAAAGACAAATTCATAACTTGACTAAAGACCTTATTTCGTAAGTCATTGCTATAATTTTGAGATGCAACTCCGGAAAATGCACTGGCACATATTCCAGAAAATGCCCCTAATATAGCGATGAAGAGCATTATCAACCCTACTCTAAAGATTAAATTCAAGTTTCCCTCAAGTACCCCTTTATCTACAATGTCTGCCATTAATTTGGGTTGATATAGGTCGGCAATAACTTCTGCCATCATAAAAATAGGGGACATAATTGCAATTTTCCAATAAGGTTTCAGAAATTTCAATAATTTCATTTATATATTTTCACTCTCTTTCTTTATATTCTTTTTTATATGAATCAACATTCGATGAAGATTTTCTAATTCTTCATCGCTTAATCCATCATAAATAATATTCTCTAAACTCTGTCTATTTTTTTTCTCATATTTATGAAGTTTTTTCCCACTTTCTGTTATAAAAACCTGAATTTGACGAGAATCATTTGAATCCGGTTTACGTATTATCAAACCTGCACGCTCCATATTTTTAAGTGTTACACTGACTGTAGATGCTTTAATATTTGTAAGATGTGATAATTCAAGTTGTGTTCTCCCATCTTTTAAATAAATATAATACAATAAATGAGCAAATCCACGTCTCATTTCCGGATGCGTATTGATATTTCGCATTTGATCATGAAACATTTTTGATATATCTTTTATTATTAATATAATAGATAATTTTTCATCAGAATCTCTTTGGCTCATATAATTCACCTCTCTTTATAATTAGTTAGCAAACTAATTATATAAATTCCTAAACTTTTTGTCAACTTGTACCCTTTTACTAATCAACTCTAAAAATATAAAATTTCCTATTCCTTATTTCTCAATAATAAACAAACCACTTATCTATTATTCTTAAAAATCTTTATAATAAAAAACATACCAATTAGACGAATCGGTATGTTTTCTAAAATTACAGCTATTCAATTAATTGTATTTCTTCTGTTTTCCTTTTATAAATAACAAGCATAAGGTAGCTGATGACAATATGAAAAGTAATACATAATAACCTGTAAATCTTTCACCTGTTACAACATCTTGTGGACTCGTATCGGTAACATTATAAGTCATAGCATAGACTGAAAATTGATTTGTCTCAAAAGTAAATGTAAGTGGTTCCTCGTCCAAATCCGAAATTTCAGTAGCTACTCCATCATGTATTCTAATAATCTTATACGTTCTACTTTCATTTTCTGCAGGCAATAACTCAGTTGGAATTGCAATTGTAACAGTTATCATTCCCTCTGTTGTAGTAACATATTGTGCAGCATCTTCTCCTATATACTTAAGTAATGATATATCAAAATACACCCCTACTTGGTCCTTTTCTAATAATCCTTCTATAAGCATTTTATCTTCATTTGAAACAATTTCTGTAATATTATCTACCTTAAGTTGAATTTCAACAGCCTCACCTGCATCAATTCTTGACTCATCTTCTTCACTTAATACTGCTAATTTCAAATTATCAAGGTTCATCCCCCATGAAACCGAAGGAACATCTTCCCCTGAAACAACTTTTTTTATTACACTTCCATCAGAGTCTTCACTTGTTCCCATTACCAATGCTCTAATAGAACTTTCCGGTGATGACTCTGTAGCTTTTAATCTAATATATACAACACTACCACCTTCTATATCTGATATTGTACCATCCCCTGTTGTCCAAGTAACTCCAAAATCAGTACTATATTCATACTCAGAAGTTATTCCACTAATAGATCCTGTCCCATCTGAAGTTGTCTGATTTGTTATATCAAACTCTATTTTAGAAGGAGTAGACAATTTATCTTTGATTTCAATTGTTTGTGCCTCACTATCATCAGATTCTTCTCCACCCTTTTTCACTAATTGGATTGAACTTCCTAATAAATCTGAAATATCATAAGTTCCTGTAGAATCTGCAATAAACTCTATAGTAACTCCATCCACAATCAACTGATATGTGTCTCCACTTTTCAATCCAGTTATTTCTTTTGTTGTATAATTTACAATTGCATCTGGTGTTTCTTCTACAATTCTGCTTTCCTGGATTGTTGAAAGACTTTCAATTACGTTTGGATCAAGGCTAGTATAATATTCTAATACTGTTGATTCTCCTGCTTCCAAATCTCCTACATCAAAGGTAATTGCAATTGCATTATCTACTAAAGCGTAATTATTAAGATTTTCTTCTGTAATCATATCCGCTGTCAATTCTAGATCTGCTTCTGTTGAAAATACTGGTAAACTTTCATTATCTGTCCATAATCCTGATAAATATACATTGGATGGTGAAAATTCCACACTTGTTGACGCTCTTGCTCTCTCATCAAATGCCAAGAAAAACACACCTTCTAACGACTTCTTTCCTCTTGCTACGACCATGGCATACTGTGTTTCTTCACCTGTATAATCCGTAAGTGGATTAGATATCACCTTATTATATGTATCATATAAATTATATCTCGAACGGTCCTGATCCGGATCAAATGATCTTACATAGCGCACATCCTTCATCAATAAATCCGAATTATTAGTCAATGTAACTTGGGTCAAATAATACTTATTATCTTCATGAAAAGAAACCACTGTTTCCATTTCAAGATTCTCAGTTGTAATTCCTGTTGTCTTTGCTTGTAACAAGCCTAATGATAGATTTGATTCATCTACTGTTATGGGTTCCTGAATCGGATCACTCCAAGCAACATTTTGCCTATCTGCTTGATTATAATTAAACACAGTTGTATCTATTGTATATCCTACTATATAACGTTCTTCTGGAGTCCCTGGCAAGAAAAAATCTCCTGTATTGGATTCTTCTCCTACCTCAAATCCATCTCCGTCAGATAATAATCCCAATTGTGCAATATCCGATTTAACGTGAAAATCAGATGATGCCGATGCACTAGTTCCAAATGAACCACCTTTACTTAATCCTACTTCTATATAATTTCCACCAAGAAAAACATCTCCACTCTCTTCATTTGTCTCACTTTTTGCTCCCACATAGGAAGCAGTTCCACCTTTAACACTATGTGTATTTATAGCTATTACTCCAACCATCACAAGAAAAGGTAATGCTCTCTTAATATACTTTTTATTTATTATTTTATTATTCATATTGATCTCCTCTAATTCGTATTTTAAATTATTAATTACTCATTTTTTAATGACCTAATTAAATTAAATCTTTTA
>JBFHFI010000103.1:0-7790 GCA_041583675.1 Butyrivibrio sp.
AAGATCTTACTTCTATTGAAAAAATTATGGGTATTACCTTAAGAATTGCCCTAATTTCATCTTTTATAATTGGAATTTTCACCTTTTTCTATCCTCAGGTAATTATGCATATCTTTTCATCTGAAAAAGATGTTATTGATTCAGGATCTTCTTATCTTAAAATTGTTGCCTTTGGATATATTTTAAATGCTTTTACAACGGTCTATCTAAGTATTATGAGAAGTATAGAAAAGGTTATATTTTCAACAATCCTTTATACTTTATCCTTAATTCTTAATATTATTCTTAATTGGATATTTATTTTTGGACATTTAGGATTCTCTCCCATGGGTATAGAAGGCGCTGCAATTGCAACTTTAACTGCCAGAATTTTTGAATTTGCATTAGTCATTTTATATGACATTTTTTCAAAAAAAGAAATATCTTTTCAATGGAAATATCTTTTTACAAAAGACCCTATTTTGAATTTAGATTTTTTCAAATACTGCACACCCGTTTTAATTAATGAATTTATATGGGGTTCCGGTACTTCAGCAAGTGCTGCCATTATTGGTCATCTTGGCAAATCAGCCGTTGCTGCCAATTCTGTTGCTCAAATAACAAGACAATTGGCTATGGTTATATGTTTTGGGATTGCCAATGCAACTGCTATTATTTTAGGCAAAGAATTAGGTGAAAATAAAAAAGACTTGGCAGAATATCATTCGAAATTATTTATAAAAATCACTTTGATTATTGGATTTCTAGGGAGTCTTTTGATTTTATTAACTTCACAAATAGCAAGCAACTCTCTATCTTTAAGCGTGGAAGCCCGTTCATATTTGTATTATATGATGTTTATTATGTCTTATTTTTCTCTTGCACAATCTTTTAATACCACTATGATTGTTGGTATTTTTAGATCAGGAGGAGATACACGATTCGGATTATTTATAGACTGTTTTAGTATGTGGTTTATTTCTATTCCTTTGGGATTTTTTGCTGCTTTTGTGTGGCATCTTCCAATTCCCATTGTTTATATGATTTTGCTAAGTGATGAAATTATTAAAATACCACTATCCATTTATCGCTATAAAACTAAAAATTGGATTCAAAATATAACAAGATAAAAAAGCAGGAAAATCAAATTAGATTTTCCTGCTTTTTTACCCTCTACTTCCCCACAAAAGGCATCCCTGAAGAGGGACTTTCCTACCCACTCTACATATTTATCTCTATTCTGCCTTTTTAATCGCATCTTCTAATGTATGCCAAGCCAAAACTGCACACTTTACTCTGGCTGGCATATTAGATATATTCTTAAGAGCTATCGCATCTTCTAGAATTTCTAGATCCTCGTCACCTGTGATTTTCTTTTGAATCATCCCAATAAACGTTTCTACTAATATTAGAGCATTGGAAATAGTATTTCCCTCTACCATTTCTGCCATCATAGCTGTTGATGCTTGTGAAATTGCACAACCTGTCCCAAGAGTACCAACTTCTACAATAACATCATTCTCAATTTTTAATTCTAATTCTAAATTATCTCCACAACTTGGATTAATTCCTTTTGACACAACCAAAGGATTTAATAACTTTTTATTATGTTTTTTTGAACGACTGTATTCTAAAATAATATCTGAATATAATTCATCAAGTTCCATATCCAAGCCACCTCCTAACTTTAGTTAATGAGTCTACTAACCCATCAATATCCTCTTTGGTATTATAAATACCTATACTAGCCCTTGCCGTTGCTGGTTTCTTCAAAAAATTATGTAAGGGCTGTGCACAATGATTTCCTGCACGAATTGCAATATGATCTTGATTTAATATCGTTGCAATATCATGAGGATGTACATCTTCCAATGTAAAAGAAACCACTCCAATTCGATTCTCCATGGATTGAGGACCAACAATTTGAATATAAGGGATTTTTAAAATATTCTCCATAAGATAATACAAAAGTTCTTGCTCTTGTTTTTGTATAACATCCATTCCAATATTTTCTATATACGAAAGCGCCGCTCCAAATCCTGCAACACTTCCTAAATTTTGAGTTCCCGCTTCGAATTTCTGTGGAATTGGTGCGTAAGTTGCACTTTGCTCCTCCACATACTCTATCATATCTCCTCCATATAAAAAGGGATCCATTTTTTCTAAAAGTTCTTTTTTGCCACATACAACACCTATACCCATGGGTGCCAAAACTTTATGTCCAGAAATCACATAAAAATCCGGATTGAGTTGATCTAGATTGATTCTAAGATGAGGTGATGCCTGAGTCCCATCTACCACAACAATCCCTCCTTTTTTATGAGTTAATTGAATAATTTGTTCTATAGGATTCACAACTCCAGTAACATTAGATGCATGGGCTATTGCCACAATTTTAGTTTTTTCCGTTATTTTTTGATTAATTTCTTTTTCAGATATAATTCCATTTTCATCTGTATACATATAATTTAATACAGCTTTTTTTGCTTTCGCAACTATTTGCCAAGGAACAAGATTACTATGATGTTCTGAAATTGCAATTACAATTTCGTCCCCCTCATGAATTGCATTCATCCCATAGCTCATAGCAATTAAATTCAATCCTTCTGTTGCATTTTTTGTAAAGACAATTTCATATTCACTATTTGCATGCATCCATTCTCTAGTCTGCTGTCTTACATTATCCAACAATTGCGTCGCTGCAATACTAATATCATAAGCTCCTCTATGAGGATTCGCATTAATATCCGCATAAAATTTTGCTTCTGCATCTATTACACTCTGGGGTTTCTGGCTCGTTGCAGCACTATCTAAATATATTATATTTTGATTAGAAAATAACGGAAAATCTTTTTTATAAGAGTTCATTCTTATTTTCCTCCTTTTATAGAGTTTCTTACCACTGTAAGAATTTCATCTTTTAAAGCCTCCTGATTCATCGCGTCTAATATTGCCGTAAAAATAGCCTCTGACAATAATTTTCTAGCTTCTGTTTCATCAAATCCTCTGCTCATAAGATATAACATAGTTGCTTCATCCGGTCTTCCTGATGAAGCAGCATGCTCTCCTTCTACGTCATCTTCCCCACAAAATAATAATGGTACAGAAATATTATGTACTGTTTTACTTAACATTAAAACAGACTCTTCTTCTCTTCCTTTTGCCCCTTTTGCTCCTGATTTGAAATCCAAAGAATCTCTAAAAGTTTTGCTACTTTTACCATTTAAAACACCTTTTGCTCTTACCTTTGTAAAAGAACGTTCTCCTCTTAATTCAATTCTCGAATTAAAATCAAGCCTTTTTGTACCGTCTCCAACATATAATATATCAAGATTAGCAATACTTTCCTCTCCATCTAAAATAATATTCCATGCTGATACAATATCCTCTGCACCTATTTCTGGTTGCAAAACAGATAATTCTCCTTTTGATTCCACCCATGCACCAAAATAATCCTGATGTTTTACTTTATGTTCAAAAAGTTGTGCTTTTATAATTTTACATTTTGCATTCTTTTTTACAATAATCCTTAATCTCCCTAAATGAGATTGTTCATATTCCTGTTCTGAAGTATATTTAATTATAATTGTACTTTCACTTGCCTCCAAGGCTTCAATTACAATATCTTCTACTAACATATCATCCTGATTCTTCATATGAAAATCAATAATAATAGGTTGGTTTTCTATATGATTTTCAGGTATTGTTATATGGTATCTTTGAGTTGTTTTTTCCGAAAATAATTTATCACTTTCTTCATTCATAATATATGCTGATGGATCTTCTTTTATTAAAAATATATTTGTAAAAGGTTTTACTATAATATTCTCTGAACATACAATTGGTACTTGTTGCTGTTCACTTACCATATCCGGTATTTGTATTTCTGTTGTATTTACTTTTAACCATGACCAGGTGGGTTCTGGCATGCGATTAATTTTATATGTATTCATATGCGTTCCTCCTAACCTATGGTTCCTTCTAATTCCAATGTAATTAATTTATTCATCTCCACTGCGTATTCCAATGGAAGTTCTTTTGCAATCGGTTCTACAAATCCTCTAACAATCATCGCCTTTGCATCTTCTTCTGTTAAGCCCCTTGCCATAAGATAAAAAATAGCTTCATCACTAATTCTTCCAATCTTGGCTTCATGTCCAATGTCCACTTCATCATTTTGAATATCCATAACTGGTATGGTATCTGTTCTAGATTCCGCGTCCATCATTAAAGATTCACAAATAACTGATGATTTAGAATTTGTAGCTGAAGGAAGTATACTCACTGAACCTCTATATATTGCAATCCCTCCATCTTTTGAGATTGACTTTGAATTAATGGTTGATGATGTGTTTGGTGCTCCATGTATAACCTTGGTTCCTGTATCCAAATGCTGTCCTCCAGATGCAAAAGTGATTCCTGTAAATTCAGATCTAGCCCCTTCTCCTACAAGAAAACTGGAAGGATATAACATTGTAATATGGGAACCAAAAGTTCCTGAAATCCATTCTATCGTTCCATTCTTTTTTACCCTGGCTCTTTTTGTATTCAAGTTCATCATATTTTTAGACCAATTTTCAATGGTCGAATATCTTAATTTTGCATCTTCATTTACAAATAATTCTACACACCCTGCATGAAGATTTAATTGATTATACTTTGGTGCCGAACAACCTTCAATAAAATGAAGACTTGCCCCTTTTTCAACAATAATCATAGTATGTTCAAACTGTCCCGCTCCTGGTGCATTTAATCTAAAATAAGACTGTAATGGATAGGTTACGTGAATTCCTTCCGGTACATATACAAAAGATCCTCCCGACCATACAGCCCCATGTAATGCTGCAAATTTATGATCTGTCGGTGGTACCAATTTCATAAAATATTTTTGAACAATATCTCCATACTCCTTTACTGCTGTTTCCATATCTGTATAAATAACGCCCATATCTAATAGTTCCTGCTTTACATTATGATACACCACTTCTGAATCATATTGAGCGCCTACTCCTGATAGAGATTCTCTTTCGGCTTTTGGAATACCTAATCTATCAAAGGTATTTTTTATATCATCTGGAACTTCATTCCAGTTATCTTTCATTTCTGTATTTGGTCTTACATATGTAACAATTTGATCCATATCTAATTCTTCCAAAGATGGACCCCATTTTGGCATTGCTATATCGTAATAATCCTGAAGAGATTTCAAACGTAAATTTAACATCCACTCCGGCTCCTCTTTTTGTTTGGATATTTCTCTAACAATTTCAGGTGTTAACCCTTTATCTGAAAGAAAACTAGCATTTTCTTTATCTTTAATATCATAAAGTTCGCGAGCAATATCTTCCACGATTGTTTTTTGTTTTTCCATATTGTTATATCTCCTTTCTATTCTATTATGATAGAAAAGATGTAAATCCATCTTTAATAATAGTGTCTATCATAGACGCATCGGCTGTTTTCACTATTTTTCCATCTGCCATAATATGAACATAATCTACAGGTAGACTTTGAAGGATTTTTGTAATATGTGTAATAATAACAATTGCATTATTTTCATTTTTAAATTTTGCCACATTTTCTGAAATCACCTTCACAGCATCCACATCAAGTCCTGAATCAGTTTCATCTAGTATTGCTAATTTGGGATTAAGCATCGCTAATTGTAATATTTCACACTTTTTCTTCTCCCCACCGGAAAAACCCACGTTTAAATATCTCTGTCCATATTCATAATCCATTCCCAGATCATCCATTTTTTCATGCAGTTCTCTTCTAAAAGAAAGTAATCTTACCGTCTCTCCTGTAATTGCTCCTCTAGCGGATCTTAAAAAATTCTCCAAAGTAACCCCCGGTATCTCTTGTGGTGCTTGAAAAGATAAAAAGATTCCTTTTCTCGCTCTTTCATCTGTTCTGTCCTCAGAAATATCTACTCCTTCATATATAAGTTCCCCTGCCTCTTTTTTAAATCTAGGATCTCCCATAATAACACTGGCTAAAGTAGATTTTCCAGCTCCATTTGGTCCCATAATAACATGTACTTCTCCGGGCTTAATATCCAAGTTCACACCCTTTAATATATTTTTACCTTCCACGGAAGCTTTTAGGTTTTTAATTTCTAATAAATTATTTTGCATTTTTCGCACCTTCTATCTTTATTATTTTCCGAATCATCTAGATCGGAATATTTAATATAACAATCTTTTTGTACCTCTATTTCAGAAACAATCAATTCTAATAATTCATCAATTGCTTGTATTTGCTCCATAGCTAAAGACTGTATATATTCTTGTAAATGAGTGTTTAATCTATGAAATCTATTTTCAAATCCATCACAAGCTATTTGTCCCTCTTCTGTTAATCTATAATACACCTCTTTTCGATTATCTTCTAAACGATAGATTTCCAAAAAACCTTTGCTTTCTAATTTTTTGGACAATTGAGCTACTGCTCCATTCGTTATTCCTAAGAACACTGAAACTTCTCCTGCTCGAGCATTTTTATGATGATGAATACATTGTAAAAATGTCAAATCAGAATATGTTAAAATTCCATCTGTCCCATAACATCTAGGCTTTCTAGAATCACAGACCATAATATTTGCTGTTTCATGAATTTTCCTAATTAATGTTTTTTCCATCTGCATATTATTCACCTCTGTTTTTATTTTATAGTAACTAAACAAAAAAAGCAAGATATTTTAGTATCTAAACAATATTTTTAAAAAAAAAACGAATTTATACACAAAATAAGCATATAAACTCGATTTTTTAGCTAATCCTCTATTCCGCCGCCAGGGCTTTTGCTCTGAGAGTAATTTACTACTACTAAAGTTATAATACTAATATATTTTCACAATCTCGCCATAATCTCCTATCCAACATTCTATACCTTTATATTTTGATTGAAGATATTCTTGAAACAATAAAGGATTCTCACTATTATGTTGAAACATATCATAATGTCCTGGCACTACCATTTTAGGTCTTATTACTCCTGCTAAATCTACGGCCTCTTGATAAGTCATATTCCCTATTGTATTACTTTGGTATCTAACCGCATCTCTTCCATTAATGGGTAAGAACATAACATCATAGTTTTCTTTTTTTCTTAAATTACTCCAAATTTCCTCATACAAACAAGTATCCCCCGCATGATATATTTTCCAATTCCGTCCTTCTATAATATAACCCAAATAAGGATATTCCTCTGTTTCACTATTATAATCCAAAAATTCATGGGCCGAAGGAATACCACTTATTTGAAGATTCTCATCTAAAAATACTGTCGTTTTTGTATCCATTCCTATAACACGTTTGATAGAAACCTGCAATTCTTTTCTTACATATTCTTTAAAGACCCCAGGTACCACAAAAATACAATTTGGCGATTTTCTTGCAATAATCTTCCATGCCTCAATATCTATGTGATCTAAATGATTATGTGTTCCCAACACATAGTCTGCATTAGTTACCAGCTCCGCTTCTATAATTGGAGGTACTGTTCTTTCTTCTAGATTAGAAAAAAAACCATCTATATAAATCACTTTATTTTCTGCCTTAATTACAAATCCCATTTGTCCCAACCACCAAAAGAAAAATTTATTTCCTACATTCTCACAATTATTAATATCCCTTATCAAATTCTCTCCTGTTTTCATAAATACCTCTATTCTTAAACTCTATTTTAAAACTCATTTGAGTTTCCGTAAATTGTAATACTAAAATAAATAAAGCTTCTAAAAGTATCATTCATCCAATTTTAGAAAGAAATTAGAATTTAGTCATAGAAGTAGTGGCACCTAAATAAGC
>JBFHFI010000104.1:0-7780 GCA_041583675.1 Butyrivibrio sp.
TAAAATAATATAAATAAAAACTGGGCTAGTTGTTAGCCCAGTTTTTTTATTATTCATCAAAGATATTATCATATAATTTATCTGAAATATATTCTATATAATCATCGCGTAAATCGGGATAGGAATTGATCATATATTTTTTTATATAAGAAACTCGCTCGAAATACTTAAGCTCATCAGATAATGAATTATCAATATTTGAATCAATGGAGGAAGAAGTTAATAATGTACCTGATAATATTTCATTAGTTGTATTTTCTTCCGCAATAACGTCTGGTTTTAATTTTATACTTTTTAAATAATAGTAAATACTGATAATGATAAAAGATATAAAAAGTATACTCATAAGGGTGTAAATAATTATATTTTCTTGATAAGATTTTAAAATTGAAAATGTGCCTATAAAATTAAAAATCATAAAGATTAGACCAAGTAATCCGATAAGGATAAAAGAAAAAGCGGAAGACCTAGTATCTTTATATTTTGATTCTTTTGTAACATAGCTAGTTGATTCAGTGAGTTTTACAACTGTTTGTTCTGTTTCATCATTATATTCATCTGATACTTCGATATTTTCAGTTAAGTCCTGTGTGTCATTAGTAAGATGTTCCGGCATAGTAACCTCCTTATGTTTATTTGATTCTAGTATACATAGAATATCGAATATTGTAAATGTGAAAAGCATATGATATTATTTAGTAATGAAAATTAGTATAATATGTGTGGGAAAAATAAAAGAAAAATATTTGGTACAAGCAATACAAGAATATTCAAAAAGACTTTCTAGATATTGTAAATTACAAATAATAGAATTAGCGGATGAGAAGACACCTGATGGTTGTTCTAAGGCTATAGAGCAAAAGATCAAACAAAAGGAGGCGGTGCGAATTGAATCATCTTTAAAAGGAGATGAATATATTATATGTTTGGACATACAAGGGAAAAAATATAATTCGGAAGAATTTGCTGTGCATATAGAAAAATTAGGAATAGACGGGAAAAGTCATATTGCTTTTATTATTGGTGGTTCTTTAGGTTTAGATAATAATATTATTAATAAAAGTGATTTTAAGTTAAGTTTTTCAGATATGACATTTCCACATCAATTAATGAGAGTGATTTTATTAGAGCAGATTTATAGGAGCTATCGAATTACAAGTGGAGAACCATATCATAAATAATGATCTTTTTATTTGGGATATATTACAGAATAAATAGACGAAACAGAGTGCGGTAGAGATGAGTACTACTCAGAGCAAGTATTTGAAGAATAAATTAATTAAGGAGTTTTATGAAGAGAAAATTACGAAGATTAGCTTTAATATCCGGTATAATAACAGCAATAATGGGGGCGTTAGTGCCAGTTGTTGGTATTTTTATTTCTGGTAGTATTGGTGTAATCTTATTGAAAAGTGTTGTTGCGTTTTTTGTTATTACAATGGTATTTGTATTAGGGGCAATGCTTTTTGATTCGAATATTATTATTAAGTTATTAGTATTACCAATTACTTATTTGCTTATAATGGTGGGGTATATAATCTATAAGTTAAAGGCACATGTATTTTTTATCGGGGCACTTGGAGGAGATATAGGTGACCAGACAATGGATATTGCTGAGAATGTATCAATTGCAAAGCTTTCTATGATGTTACATGGTGGAACACTTATTTTATTAATTCCCTTATTTATAGTGGTTATTATTAAATCGATAAAATTAAATAAAAGAAATAATATTGATTTTTCTAAATATGATAACACAACGGGAACAATTTTAAATGTAGTAGATACATATACGAAAATTCGGAGTATTAAGTCATATAAGATTACGATCGATATTCCATATTATAAAGGGGAATCTTATCAAGTGACAAAAGATTTTTTGGTGCCAATGCATATGATTCATACTGTTTATTTAGGGAAAAAAGTTACTTTGAAAGTGAATCCTAAAAGAAGAAAAGAAGTTTATATTCAAAATGAATATGGTATTTTATAAAAAAATATTTGGGGAGAGGAAAGTCCCCCTCAGAGCTACGCTCTTACGGCGGAGTGGAGGAAAGTCCCCCTCAGAGTGAATACTCTTAAGACAGAGTTGTTAGGAGATAAAAATGGAAATTAAAGCTTTTTGTATTTTTGATGCAGAAACAATTAAAAGATTTGTTCTTTTTTCATTTACAAAAAATATTCCAGTGAAATTTAGATCTATTATTAAATGGTTGTTACCTTTATTACTTTTAGTTATAATGGGTTCTTTTGTTTTCTGGGTGAAATCAAAGGAAGATTTATTATATTATAGTATTTTTTGTTTATGTATTATTAGCAGTTATCTTTTTGTTGTATATATTATTCCACATAAAAAAATTCAGGTAAATATGAAATATGTGGGAATAGAAAATCAATTTATATTTAAAGAGGATTCATTTGAAGTGACATCTTCGAGTCTTGAATTTCAAGGAAAGAGTACAGTGAAATATAATAAAATAAAGGGAATCTACCAAGATGATAGTTATATATATATTTATTTAGCAGGAGCATCTGCATATATAGTGCAAAAATCATCATTTGGGGATAATATTAGTCAATTTAAACAACATATGAATTATTTGTTTTCGAAAAATATATGTAGGATATAAATGTGTGATTTTTTAAGGGCTTATAACTTATAAGAACTTTTTCTTCAAAAAAAACATCTTCTTAGGATACCCTAGGAAGATGTTTTTTTAAAGCAAAATAGAGAATTTATATTTTAATCAGTTTCGTTGGTTTTTTTAGAAAAATAGTATGTAAATAAGGTACTGATAGTAAATAATAAAATTCCGATAACAATGGGTATTATTTTAAAGTTTGGATTTTCCATATTTAAAAGAATCGCAATGGGAGATGCAGTGACTAAACCTAAAATACTAAAATAAGTTAAAGATTCGTAATTTTTAAGTAACCAAGTGATTAATTTTGAAATTAGTAAAATACCTAAAATACAACCAATGCCAAAAGGAAGTAATATAAATACATTATGAAGAATACTTGCAGTATCCATATTTTTTAAAGCTGTAATAAAAGAACTAATTGTACTGATGATTTTTGAATAGTATCCTAAAATCATTAAAAGTAAAGAACCACTAATTCCAGGGATAACCATAGTTGCGGCTGCAATAATTCCTAAAAGAGCAAGAATAATAATTGTGCTTAAATTAATGGTTATAGATGTTGATCCAGAAGGTGTTCCTTCGGAAATAGCCATAATGATAGCCAATGAAAAAAGAGTAACAAAAAGAATTATATGTGCTGGATTTACATATTTTTTTTCTTTTACAAGAGCATTTCTTGTGTGTTTCATTAAGTCAGGTATGCCACCTATAACAAGTCCTGAAAAACACATTACAGTTTGAAAAGAATAGTGTATTAGGGAGTAAGGAATAATATAAGAAAATACAACAATTCCAATAATCATACCTAGTAGTAAAGGGATTAAAGTAAATATCGACTTACGAAACTTAGTGGTAATGGAGTTAATTGCACCTACCATTTTATCATATACGCCCATGGACACAGCCATAGTACCACCACTAACTCCAGGTATTATATTTGCAACACCAATAAACATACCTTTAATAATATCAATTATAAAATTCATGATTTTCAACCTTTCATCTGGTAATTCCAGATACAATGATATTTAATGTGTATTTTAATCTAAAATAATACTTGCGTCAAGAAAAACGAATTAAATAAAGTACTGTATTTTATTTTCCTTATATTAGTAGTAAAAAAAGTTAATGTCTTGAAAAAAAGTAGTACATAATTTATAGTAAACACCAATATCTTTTTAAGCTTTTAATATAAAAATTGGATGCTGGATATAAAATTATAAACTACAATAAAATGGCGGGGAAAAGATGGAGAAAAAAATGAAAAAAAAGAAGGTATTAAAAAAGAAAGTTAAAGACGTAAAAAAAGAAGTTAAAATCAAAAAAAAGAGTATAGCAAAAAAGATTGCAATGAAAATTGGAATTTTGGCTATCGTTATCAGCTTGGTCTTGGGAGGAATTTCTATTTTTCAAAGTCAAGCAACAATTAAAAGTCAGGTAAATGAAGAATTAGGTATATTAACAGAGAGTAGTGCAGAAAGAGTTAGCGATATTGTCGCCCTAAAATTGCAGGTTCTACAAGAAATGGCATACAGAGAAGAAATAGAAAGTATGGATTATGAGCTGCAAAAAGATTCTCTAGCAAATGATATTGAATTAAAAGGTTATTTGGATATGGCGATTGTAACAAAAGATGGACAAGCGCATTATATTCTAGAGGATACAACAGCAGATCTTTCGGATCGGACATATGTTCAAAAAGCGCTTGTGGGAAATATGAATGTATCGGATGTTCTTATTAGTAAAGTTACAGGAGAAGCTGTTCTCATGTATGCAGTGCCTATTAGAAATGCAGATAGAACAGAGGTGATTGGTGCATTAATTGCAAGGCGAGATGGAAATGCATTGTATGATGTTGTAGAAGAAATGGGATATGGTGAACAAGGTTATACATATATAATTAATGAAGATGGAGTCATAGTTGCTCATGAAGATGAAGATTTGGTTAAAAATCAATTCTCACCTATAGTAGCAGTAGAAACAGATTCTCAATATGAATCATTAGCAAATGTTTTTGAAATTATGATAGACGAAGGAAGTGGAATAAGTGAATATACTTATCAAGGGGATTCTTTATATAATGCTTATTCTTCCATTAGTGGAACAGATTGGATTTTAGTATCTGCTGCTTACCAATCGGAAGTATTATCAAAATTAAATAATTTAATCAAATTATTATTAATTTCAATGAGTGCATTATTGGTGGTGTCTTTACTTGTTGCACATACAATGGGTAAGAGAATAGCAGCTCCAATTGTGAATTTAACAAAAATTATGAATAAAAGAGCTGACTTGGATTTTGTAGTGGATGAAACAATTAAAATATCAAAAAGTAAACAAGATGAAATTGATTCTATGTGTATATCTGCTGAGATTATGTCAGAAAATGTGAGAAAATTTATTTTGGGTGTAGCGGACACTGCGGAACAAGTTTCGGCTACTTCACAAGAATTAAGTGCAACATCACAAGAATCAGCATCAGTTTCAGAAGAAGTTGCTCAAACAGTTAATAAAATTGCTTTGGGGGCAAGTGATCAATCTGACACAACAGAAAGAGCATCACAGACAATAGAGCAATTAAATATGGAAATAGAAAATAATACAAATGAAACAAAAGAATTACTATCTGCAACAGAAAAAATAAATCATTCAGTTGATGATGGAAATACCACTGTAGATGCTTTGCTTGAAACAAATAAAAAGAATAGTACAGCTACAACCATGGTATATGAAAGTATTTTAAAAACAAGAGAAAGTTCTTCTAAGATATCAGAAGCTACAAATATGATTCTTAGTATAGCGAATCAAACCAACTTATTAGCTTTAAATGCTTCTATAGAAGCAGCAAGAGCAGGAGAGCAAGGCAAAGGGTTTGCGGTCGTAGCAGAAGAGATTAGAATGCTTGCAGAACAGTCTAGAAAAATGACAACAAATATTGAAGAAATTGTACATGATTTAATATCTGATGCAGAGATTACAGTTAAAAAAATGGATGAAACAAATACAATTGTAAAAGATCAAGAAGAAATCGTCTTTTTAACAAAAACAGCTTTTAAAGAGATTGAAAAAGAAGTTAAAAATTCTGAAAAATTTGTAGATAAGATTCTAGAATCCGCAAATAATATGCAGGATAATAAAAACCAAGTAATTGTAAACTTGGAAGAATTATCGCAAGTTGCAATTGATAATGCGGCATCCACAGAGGAAGTATCAGCAGCGGTGGAAGAACATTCAGCAGCTGCAGTGGAGATTTCAAAAGCAAGTGAAGAATTATCTCAAATGGCGGTGAATTTACAAGAAATGATACATAAATTTAAAATTTAAAAACTAAGGTTGCTATTTGTTAGCAACCTTAGTTTATAAATGATTTGCAAAATAACGTTGAATTTATTATAATGTATCTATATATAAAAGAATTATTGGGAGGAATCAAATGGCGGAAAGTTATAATACGTTTAACAATATAGAAGATGTGGGAAGTATCCATGTTTCAAATCACGTAGTTTCAGTTATCGCTGGAATCGCAGCAACAGAAGTAGAAGGAGTTGCATCATTAGTAGGAAATATTACAAATGAGATTATTACAACATTGGGAATTAAAAATATATCAAAGGGAATTTCTGTTGAGATGGAGGAAGAAAAAGTTTCAATAACAGTGACTTTGAATATATTGTTTGGCTTTAGTGTTCCAACTGTGAGTAGACAAGTGCAAGATCGCGTATCTTCAGCCGTTGAGACCATGACAGGATTGTCAGTTTCAGGGGTTCATGTGATTGTTTCTGATATCAGAATTAAAAAATAGAAATTTAGCTTTTTATATGTAAAAATATAATGTATAATAAGAGTGTTCTGTGTTCAGAACACTCTTATTAATTTTATATGATTTTTATCAGGTAAGTCTCCCTCAGAGATTTGCTCTTCGACGGAATGGTATTAAAATTAGTGAAGAGAATAAAATATTTTGAATGAAATAAATTTAATAATGAGGTATATATAATGACAAGAGCGTCTTTTAGAGAGCATGTATTTAGAATTTTATTTAGATATGAATTTTATAATAATGAGGAATTTGAACAACAGATTCCTTTATATTTTATGGAGTATCAAGAATTAAGTGAAGAAGAACGTATAGAGGTAATAAATAGAGTACAGGCAATTGAACAACAATTGACGG
This sequence comes from Butyrivibrio sp., assembly GCA_041583675.1. Lineage (GTDB taxonomy): Bacteria > Bacillota > Clostridia > Lachnospirales > Lachnospiraceae > Eshraghiella. Next base: position 6,820 of record JBFHFI010000104.1, read on the forward strand.
TAATTGATAAAAAATTAGAAGAAAATTGTGTGGGTTGGAATACAAGTAGAATTGGAAAGCCTGAACTTGCAATTTTAAGAGTTGCTATATATGAGATTCTTTTTGATGAAAAAATTGATAGAGCAATTTCTATTAACGAAGCGGTTGTATTATCCAAGAACTACTGTGATGAAAAGGCACATTCTTTTGTAAATGGAGTTCTTGCTAAATTAGACAAATAGTAAAAGGTTATTCCAAAAGGAATAAATGGTTGAGATATGGCAAATGTTTATTCAGTAGAACAAGTTAATAAGTATATAAAAAATATATTTCAGACAGATCCATTGATGTCTAAAATAAGTGTACAAGGCGAAGTAAGTAATTGTAAGTATCATTCGTCAGGTCATATTTATTTTACTATAAAAGATCAGGGAAATACATTATCAGCTATAATGTTTGCGGGGAATCGTCAGAACTTAAAATTTAAAATGGATGATGGAATGCAAATTATAGCGACTGGAAACATATCAATTTATGAACAGTCAGGAAAATATCAATTATATGTTCGACAAGTTGAAAAGGCTGGAAATGGGGCTTTGTATGAAAAATTTTTGGCATTAAAAAAAGAATTGGAAGAAATGGGAATGTTTGATCATTCATTTAAACAGAAAATTCCAATTCAGCCTATGAAATTAGGTGTAGCAACGGCAGCAACGGGAGCAGCAGTACAAGATATTATAAATGTGGCTAGAAGAAGGAATCCATATATTCAAATTGTATTATATTCAACATTAGTACAAGGTGATGGTGCAACAGAGAGTATATGTAATGCAATTCAAGCATTGGATCAATATGGAGTTGATACAATAATCATTGGTAGAGGTGGGGGGTCAATTGAAGACTTATGGGCCTTTAATGAAGAAAAGGTTGCAAGGGCAATTTTTGAATGTAAAACACCAATTATTTCAGCAGTAGGACATGA
>JBFHFI010000105.1:0-7732 GCA_041583675.1 Butyrivibrio sp.
AATAATTGGTGTTGGATACAATGGTTTTCCCATCGGTTGTAGTGATGAAGATCTTCCATGGGAACGAGAGGGTGAATTTTTAGATACCAAATATCCTTATGTCTGCCACGCAGAATTAAATGCAATTCTTAATAGTATTCACAATTTAAAAGGATGCCGTATTTATGTGGCTCTTTTCCCTTGCAATGAATGTGCAAAAGCAATTATTCAATCAGGCATTCGCGAGATTATATATTTAGAAGATAAATATAAAACAACTGATATTATACGTGCATCAAAAAGAATGCTAGATATGGCTGGTGTTACTTATCGACAATTAATACCTACCCGAGATGAAGTAGTTGTAAAATATAAAAATGACTTTAAACCACAATAAAAAAGCAGCGGTCAAGAAAATGGCTTCTATATGTTATCATTTCAATACTACATATAAAAGTCATTTCATAAGACCACTGTTTTATTTTATTAAATTTTGATAATCTTGTATTGTGAACCTATGATAATGTGTATGCATATGATCTATATTAATGCAATATCGATACTGATCCGGTATTCCATCTTCAAAATAAATCACATAATCAAATTCCTGAGACTTCATCTTACTACAAATTACGTGATTTCCATATTTTTGAAATACCATAACAATCTCTTGTATTGTACAAGTACCTTTTTTTATTAGTTGAATAAATTCCTCAAGAAATCCATTTTTTTTATAATGTTCATGTACATATACAACACCTTCTGGTGGAATTTTAAAACAATACCTTCCATTCTTTTGAGTAAAAGTAACATCACCTAGTATTATTTTTATATTCTGTATAAAGTATTGCAATCCCATTTCTAAATTTTCATCTATTTGTAACATCTGCATTAGAGTATCTTCTGGATAATACAAATATACTGTCTCCTCTAAAAATCCTAATTTAATTTGCTGTTCTGCTATTACATCTGTCAGACTCTCTTGTAATTTCTTAAAATTCAAATTCATCTTTCTAAATATCCTTTTACAATTTCTTATTCATATAGTTTCTCATTTTCTGAAATCTCTAATCCGTCCACCCAATACTTTTCCTTTTGATTATCCGTAAGTGCATCCACAAATGCTTTTTTGGTTTTCAAAAAAATCTTAAAATCCATTAAGATAACATATAACATAGCACGATTTTCAAATTCTTCTCTTGTTAATGGCAATGGTGCGCCTTTAAATCTTTGCATTAACTCTTTTTCATGAACCAATAATATCCTTGTATTATGAGATTCTGAAAGTGTATCTGATATATGTTGAATAAATTTTGAAACCTCCAGTGATTGGTCTGTAACCATAGTCAATGTTGTTATTTTTTCATAAATTTCTTTTAATACATAATACTGTTGTTCTCTCATTTCCATATATTCAATAAAATAACGACTATCTTGTAAAAGAGTATTATTCATGTTTAAATATGCATGCTCTATTCCTTCCACTATATATCCTTCTAAATAATCCATACACTCTAATTTTTTGTAGCTACAATTTTCACTTTTCATCATTTCAACCATATATTTTAAAACAGATTTCAAACATTCTTCAATTGTTTTTTGTGTTTCACGAATTTGCTTTTCATTATTGGGAATAAATAAATTCATGCATATCCCAATTCCAGCACCAATAAACAAAAGTAATGCTTCATTTCCTATCAATGAAAATGATGTACTCTGTTCTAATAAATAATGCGTTGATAATACTGCATTCATAGACAACGCATCTTGCATTTTAAATTTTATACAAATAATTGTAAAAACCAACAAAAAGACACCAAAAGAAATTGGTGTATAAGAAAATAATCGATAAATAATATATGAAAGAATTGCCGCTACTATAAATGCTATAACACGCTTCAACGCAATTGAAACTGTTGCTTTTTTTGTATCCTGCACTGAAAGTAATGTAATAATCCCAGCAGACATTACATAATCTAATCCAAGTGTATTCGCAATAATAACAGCAACTGTACTTCCCGCTGCAATTTTAATTGCTTTCATATATCGGTACATGCAAGTCCCCCTTTTTATAACATTACCAATAATTAAATTACAATTTAATTATTTCTAAAATGATTCATCATGCTTTTTCCTTAGATGTTTTCTTCTTACAATTACAATATTTTGTTTTATCTTTCTTTTTTCTTGATACATTTTCTCATCTGCACGATTAACTACAATATCTATTTGATCTCTTGAATCACATTCAATTGTTTCTATTCCATGACTAACACTGATGACATAATTTCTATCTTCATTCATATTAATATCGTTGTAATATTCCAAAATTCGATTCCAGATTTCTTCTGCTTTTGTTTGACCAATCCCTTGGAAAATAAGTAAAAATTCATCTCCACCTAATCTAGAGATAAAATCTTTTTGGCGAATATTTTTTTGAAGACCTTCTATTATACTTAAAATTAATTCATCCCCTACTTCATGACCAAGATTATCATTTACTTCTTTTAGACCATTAATATCAATATAACATATACTAACTTTGCAATCTACTTTCGAGATATTTTTAAAAGCTAAATCTAATTTTTCAAAACCAGCACGTCTATTATACACTCCTGTCATCGCATCAAACTCTGAATAATATTTCACACGTTCTGCATCTATTTTATTAATAATAATTCCAATCGTTGAAATAACTGCCACAACAAAAATCACCAAATATCCAAGTATATATTTCCAAATAACTGTTTTTATTACGTGTAATGTTCCTTGTGTAAAGATACATTCGCCTTCTATATCTGATGAAATATAAGATACCATCATCCAGTTTTCTTTGCTATCAAAAAAATAACCTTCACTTCCTATTGAAAATATATTATCCAGCAAGAAATCCGAATATATATAAATACCATTTTCTCCTATTTCATATCCATTGCCATCACTTTGTATTGTGCTCCATATCTCTGGATATGCTGTTGAAAATTTATCATCCAATCTATCTTCATACATAAATCCCCAATTCAAATCACTATTTTCACTATTAAAGAGCCAATATCCATCAGAATTAATCAACGATATATTTCCTTGACTAGTTGAAGAAATAGCCTCCACTTGATCTAACATATCATCAGCCTTGTAATTTATAATTATAATTCCTAAAAGCTCTCCATTTTCATCATAACAAGGTGTGGATACACGTAAAATAGGTTTGATTGGTTCTTCTATTTCGGAATATTCCTTATTCAAATCCAATTTGGACACACTAATATAATTTTCATCCAAACCAATGGTATCTATAAAATAATCTCTAGATGATTTATTTTGCAATTCTTCCTCTGGAACCAAGGCAGCTCCGTCCTCATAATAATTCACACGAATAATTTCATTTCCATTTACATCAATATACCTAATTTGATCATAGACTCCCTTTCTGTTAGAAAGTGCCAACCATATGTCTCCTGTTATAGAATTCCCATTTTCTTTATTATAATTCATAAGAAAACAATCTTTTGTAAAAAGTAAATCTGCTGTAATTTTATTAATCTTATTGCTAATAATAGAATTTTCTACCTCTAAAAGATTCTCTTCACTTGTTAATATTTTGTTTTTTTCAGCTTCATTTAATTGTAATTGTGTAAAAAAAGTCGCAAGAAATAAAACAACACTCAAAAATACGAAGATAATACTCATATATTTCAGAAATGATTTTTTATAATTTTTCAAAATTACTTTAAACATTGAATTTTCTCCCCTATGATTGAAAATATTATCTATCTTCTTAGATATAATATTCAATCTTTCTCTGTATAAAATTGTAATCTAATCACTTGCATCTGTCAAACTTTTCTCTTTTATTTTTTTTCATATGTAATCTTTTATTTTTCTCGTTTCCCATATCTATGGCAACCTGTATTACACAAATTTCCTTTTCTGCGATTCATACAAATCACTTGGGTAGAACCACACTCTGTACAAACAAATTGCCCCTTGGGTATTGATTCTAAATTTTCAAAGCTTTCATTCCATTGTCTACCACAATTCAGACATTTTAAAGGACAAATATTTCTTGTAAAATTTCCGCCTTCAATATGAATTCCTTTTCCATTTATCAAACTATCTGTTATTTTTTTTCTTGCAATCAAAAGTATTCGTTGAAATGTAGGTCTTGATACTTCCATTCTTTCTGCGCATTCATCCTGTTCTAATCCCTCAAGATCTTTTAATCGTACTGCCTCTAATTCTTCTAATTTCAAAATATTCAAATCCATTTGATCCAACATTTTTTCTGATGGAACAAAATATTGTACCGTTGGAATATAATCGATTTTTCTTAATTTAATGGGTCTTGCCATTATTTAACTCCTTTTTTAATCTCTTTTCACCAAATCACCTATTTTTTTTAAAATAAAACAGATTCCTATTAGGCTGCTTATTGTAACCCAACTGTAATATAAGAAATTTTTATTATTTCTATCTGTATAACAATTTCCTAATTTACGTCCGGTCAATGGACCTTCTCCAAAAGGTCCCCTTCCATCTCTTCTTGGCATCTTATCTTCCCCTCTCTTTTACCATTGATATTATAAAAGCACATCTACTATCTGTTACTTTCTAGTATCTGTGCTTCTTATTACAATTCCATATTTGATCTTTAATGATTATGTTCTGTACATATTGTTCCCGTAGATTCTAAGGTCCCCTTTGCATATTGATTCGCAGCAATCTCTGATTCTCCTGATACGCCTACAAATACATCAATTCCATTTTCTACAAACAATTCCTGAGCAGCTTCGCCCATTCCTCCAGCAATAATAACATTAACATTTTGCTCTTTTAAAAATACTGGTAAATAACCTGGTTTATGTCCTGGACTAGGTAAAAATTGTTTATTTGTTGCTTCTCCATTTTCTATATAGTATGTTGTGAAACCTTCACAATGTCCAAAATGTCCGCTTACCATACTACCTTCACTTGCTATTGCTATTTTCATACTGTATTCCTCCATTACGTATTTTATTTTATTTTTATCAAACTCTTGATTTTATCCCACATTTCTATAATTGCCATTCTTGCAATACTATCTTGAAACTCTGTAATTGGTTTCAATGAATTAACAGATTCCATTACTGTAGAGTCAAATGGTATTTTCCCAACAATCTTTAATTTATGCTGCATTGCATAATCCTCAATTTGATTTGTCATATTTAAATTAATATCATATTTGTTAATGCATACCATGATTTGCGTGTCAAAATTCATTGATAATTCCAATATTCTCTTTAAATCTTCTAATCCTGACTTTGTTGGTTCTGTTACAATAAGGGCAACATCTGTTCCTGTTATGGATGCAATTACTGAACAGCCAATTCCAGGAGACCCGTCTAAGATTGTAATATCATTTTCATTCACAAAAGGTTTTGCTTTTTTTCTTAAATCTGTAATTAATTTTCCAGAACCATCACTTCCAATTCCCATGGTTGCTCTAGAAATAAAGCCCCTATCAGTTTTGCTTATAAAGGTATCTGCTGTTTTTTCATCTATCAATTGAATTGCATTCTGCGAACAAACCAATGTACAAGCTCCACAGCCTTCACATGCAAACGGATCAATAGTCGCATTCTTAATTGCATTAAATTTACAAACTGATTCACAAATATTACAATTTACACAAAGTTCTTTATTTATTTCTGCTTTTTTCCCACCATAAAAATCATGCCTCTCAACATCCATCCCTTTGTAAAATAAATACAGATTCGGTGCATCAACATCACAATCTACTTTTACAATTTGAGGTATTAGTTCTGATAAAGCTGCCACTACTGTAGTTTTTCCTGTTCCGCCTTTTCCACTTAATACTACTATTTCCATTGAAACACCTCCTTAATCTTTTCTGATATTGATTCAAAGATTGGCTTATAGGTTGTGTTCTCATATAACATTCCACCATTAGAATACAAAACAGCTGCATCCATACTATAAGGAACTGATCCTAACAAGTGAATATTATTATTTTCACAAAAACTTTTAATCATGTTTTCTTTGCCATCATCTTTATTAATAACAACACCATATGGAATTTGATATAATTTTACAAGTTCAAGGGCCATTGTAAGGTCATGAAGCCCAAATTCCGAAGGTTCTGTTACCAAAATCGCTGCATTTGCATATTTCAGCGCATTTACAACATTACAAGATGTTCCAGGAGGACAATCTATTAAATTATCACCCATAGGAAGTTTTTCCAAAAGTTGCTTGATTACTGGTACTGCCATAGGTTCTCCTACATTCAATACTCCTCGATAACAATTTATATTCTTTACATTTCCACTTTCCAGCTTTCCAATAGAACGTTTTTCATATGACAAAGCATCAAATTTACAAGCAATTTTACAGGCACCACAATCATGGCATAGTTTTTCAAAAACAACAATTTCTTTTCCTGCCTTTGCAAGTGCGTTAAATTGACATGCTTTTGCACATTCCCCACATAATACACATTTGTCTTGATCAATCTTTGGGTATTCTACATATACTTTTTCTTGTTTTTGTATCAAAGGGTTCAAGAATAAAAATCCATTAGGTTCTTCTACATCACTATCCACATAACTAACATCTAAAGTTATTGCAAGATTTGTTGAGACCGTTGTTTTTCCTGTTCCGCCTTTTCCACTTAATACAGCTATATTCATTCTATTCCCCTTTTTCTTAATTCATTCCATGATGGGCATTGCCTGAAATAGATATTTCTGTAAGTGCATTTTTCTGATATAAGTCAACTGCTTCAAAAACTGGCATTACTTCACAGCTATATGCTTTTATTCCTGATTTTTCAATTAATTCAAAAGCATTTGGTCCTAAATTTCCTGTAATTACAACATTTGCTTGTAATTCAATAATCTGACTTGCTGCTTTAATTCCAGCTCCTCCTGATGCAGATACCCCACTATTTGCTACTGACTCGTATTTCTTTGTTTCTGTATCATACACCTGAAAGACTTCACATCTACCAAATCTTTTGTCAAGCATGCTTTCCTTTGCGTTACCATTTGCTGATATTATTATTTTCATAGTATTTTCTCCTTTATAATCATAATGGGCATATGCCAATTATATGATATCTTGCTTTTTGTCCCTTGTCAATTACAACTTCTAAGTATTTTTAAACTAATAAGAAAGTCCTATTTTATTCATAATTTCTTGAGGCGTCTCTTCTTCCGTTATTATAATTTCAACATTTGAATCTGAAAAAACATAAACAGGTCCTTTGCTCGAAAACTCTTTTTTTAAAATCATAATATCAACTCCGATTTTAATTAAAAATTCTGCAACCAAAATTCCTTTTCCTCTTTCTTCTCCAATAAAAGGATTCTCCTTAATCTCCACTTGTACCGCCACAGATTCATCTATTTTATATGCCAACAACATGAAATAAGGTGCATCACCAAAATGTGAACTTGCTTTGGATTGTTCCTCTGTCAAAGGAATTGCATATAGTAGCTCTTGTTTTTGCATAGGTTCATAATGAATTAAAATATGATCAATATTGTTCACTTGTTCTTTTATTTTCATTTCAATTTTATCAGCAATTAAATTTGCCTTATCCAAATTATGTGTTTTTATAACTATCTTGGCTTCTATAAATTTAAATCTACCTGAATTTCTTCCAATAAGTTGTTTAATTTCAACTACCTGAGGCGTTTTTAATATTATTTTCTCTGTTTGACTTAGGGTTTCATAATCAACAGAAGCATCT
>JBFHFI010000106.1:0-7712 GCA_041583675.1 Butyrivibrio sp.
AGAAAAAAATTGCAAGAGCAATCTCACTTTTAAATAAGACAAAAATTAAATATATTAATATAATTAATAGTGTGGATTATCAGTTGGAAAAATATGGAGTTAAAAATTCATACCAATTAAGCAAGGAATATCAAGCTTATTTAGAAGAAAAAGAAAATTTGAAAAAATATAAAACTTCAGGAACAGAATTAGATAAAAGTAATAGAGAACTTACAGATTTATTAGATGAGTTAAATTTAAAAGATAGACAGAATTGGAATGCACATACAGAAGCTTTAGTTGATCCAAAAGAAATGGAGGAAACGAGACAGAAGCTAAATGTGAGAAGGCAAAAATTAAGAGACCAAATTGATTACAATATGGAACGAATAGAGGAAGCAAAAAAAGCAGTGACAAAATTTGTTCAAAAACATCCTGAAAAGAATCAAGAAGTTATGGAAATTATAGATTCTTTTGATGTTGATTTCTAAGAATGTTAGAAAAACTATTGACATAATTTTATAGTCCAATTATGATATAGCATATAAAATGCAATGAAGAAGAGGAGTAGTCTAATACCCCATACAGAGAGAGCTCACTAGGTGGAAAGAGCTTATGGAAGGAAGAGATGAAGTAGCTTTTGAGCAGCTTTAGTGAAATTAAGTAACTAAGGACGCGTTGTTCACGTTAAGAACCCAAGATGGCAGATTATCTGTTAATAAAGGTGGTACCGCGGATTATTCGCCCTTTGCATTTGCAAAGGGCTTTTTATTTTTGAAAAAACAATATGAAAGGAAATGATTATGAGTAAAGAATTAGACAAGACATACAATCCCGCTGAGATTGAACCAAGATTATATGAAAAATGGATGGAGCATAAATATTTTCATGCACAAGTGAATAAAGACAAAAAACCTTTTACAATTGTAATGCCACCTCCTAATATTACAGGAAAATTACATATGGGACATGCTTTAGATAATACACTTCAAGATGTATTAATTAGATTTAAAAGAATGCAAGGATTTGAAGCACTTTGGGTTCCAGGAACAGATCATGCATCTATTGCAACAGAGGCTAAAATAGTAGAGGCAATGAAAGAAGAAGGAATTACGAAAGACGATATTGGAAGAGAGAAATTTCTTGAACGAGCTTGGGACTGGAAAAGTGAGTATGGTGGACGAATTGTTGGACAATTAAAAAAACTGGGATCTTCTGCAGATTGGGAACGCGAAAGATTCACAATGGATGAAGGCTGTAGTGATGCAGTAAATGAAGTGTTTATGAAGCTTTATAACAAAGGCTATATTTATAGAGGAGAACGAATTATTAATTGGTGCCCACATTGTCTTACTTCTATTTCAGATGCGGAAGTAGAATATGAGGATCAAGCAGGACATTTCTGGCATTTGCGCTATGCTTTAACAGATGGAAGTGGATATTTAAACTTAGCAACTACAAGACCGGAGACTTTGTTAGGAGATACAGCAATTGCCGTAAATCCAAAAGATGATAGATATAAAGATATGATTGGTAAAATGGTAATTTTACCATTGGTACATAGAGAAATACCTGTTATAGCAGATGATTATGTTTCAATGGATTTTGGTACAGGTGTTGTAAAAATTACACCAGCACATGACCCAAATGATTTTGAAGTAGGATTAAGACATAATCTTCCAATTATCAATGTGATGACAGATGATGCAAAGATAACAGAGGATTATCCTAAATATGCGGGAATGGATCGTTACGAAGCTAGAAAGGCAATTATAAAAGATCTTGAGTCAGAAGGAGCACTTGTAAAAATTGAAGAGCATGCTCATAATGTAGGAACTTGTTACAGATGTAATACTACAGTTGAACCACGTGTATCCAAACAATGGTTTGTAAAGATGGAAGAAATGGCACAACCAGCTATTAATGCTGTAAAAAATGGAGACACCAAATTTATACCACCTCATTTTGATAAAACATATTTTCATTGGTTGGATAATATTCGTGATTGGTGTATTTCACGTCAATTATGGTGGGGACATAGAATCCCAGCATACTATTGTGATGAATGTAATGAAATGGTAGTTACATTGGATGAAGAACCTGTATGCCCAACTTGTGGTAAAAAAATGCACCAAGATCCAGATACATTAGATACATGGTTTTCTTCTGCATTATGGCCTTTTTCGACACTGGGATGGCCAAATACTACTGAAGAGGTAGAGTATTTTTACCCAACGAATACACTGGTTACAGGATACGATATTATCTTCTTTTGGGTAATTAGAATGATGTTTTCCGGATTAGAGCAAATGGGAGAAGTTCCTTTTAATACGGTACTGATACATGGTTTGATTCGTGATTCTCAAGGAAGAAAGATGAGTAAATCTCTTGGAAACGGGATAGATCCATTGGAGATTATAGATAAATATGGTGCAGATGCTTTAAGACTTACATTGATAACAGGAAATGCGCCAGGAAATGATATGAGATTTTATTTGGAACGTGTGGAAGCATCAAGAAATTTTGCAAACAAAGTATGGAATGCATCACGTTTTATTATGATGAATATAGAAAAAGCAGATCAAAAAGAGTTTGATATTAATGATTTAACAGATGCAGATAAGTGGATATTATCTAAAGCAAATACATTGACCAAAGAAGTAACTGAAAATATGGAAAAATATGAATTGGGTGTTGCCGTACAAAAAATATATGATTTTGTATGGGAAGAATTCTGTGATTGGTATATTGAAATGGTGAAGCCACGTCTTTATAACGAAGAAGATTTGACAAAAACGGCAGCTATTCAGACATTAAAAACAGTGTTAATTCAGTCATTAAAATTATTACATCCATATATGCCATTTATTACAGAAGAAATTTTCTGTAACTTATCTGAAGAGGAATCTATTATGGTTTCTGAATGGCCAGTTTATCAGGATATATTTAATTTTCAAACAGAAGAAATAGCAGTTGAGACGATAAAAGAAACAGTGAGAGGAATTAGAAATATTCGTTCAGAAATGAATGTACCACCATCAAGAAAAGCAAAAGTCTGTGTGGTTACAGAAGATGCAACTTTAGAACAAATTTTTGTAAATGGAAAAGTATTCTTTACTTCATTAGGATATGCATCAGAGGTTATAATTCAACATAATAAAAATGGAATAGAGGATGATGCAGTAGCAGTGCTTATTCCAAAAGCATCTATTTATATTCCTTTTGCAGATTTAATTGATATTGATAAAGAAATTGAAAGACTTAAGGTAGAAAAAAAACGTCTTGAAGGAGAACTAAAAAGAGTGACATCTATGCTTGGCAATGAGAAATTTATTTCAAAAGCACCTGATGCGAAGATACAAGAGGAAAAAGATAAGCTAGAAAAATATACTGAAATGATGGAACAAGTAAATCAAAGATTGACTCACCTTGTAAAATAGGAAAAGGAGAACAATGAATATTAGTGTGATTTTGCCTTCATTAGATCCAGATGAAAAACTTATGTTTGTAATTAAAGGGCTTATAAAAGAGGGATTTGAAGATATTATTATAGTAAATGATGGAAGTCATCCAGATTTTGTAGAACCATTTAAAGAAGCGAATCAATATAGTCAAGTAACAATATTGCCTCATGAAATTAACAAAGGGAAAGGAAGTGCATTAAAGACGGCCTTTAAATATTGCTTGGAAAATAGACCACAGATTACAGGGGTTGTAACTGTGGATGGGGATAATCAACATCTTCCAAAAGATATAAAGGCTTGTTGTGAAAGTTTATCAGAGTTCCCGAATCATGTGATTTTAGGATGTAGAGATTTTTCTGAACCAGAAGTTCCATTTAAAAGCAGATACGGAAATAATATAACGAAAAAGGTATTTCAGTTTGCGTGTGGGATTCGAATTTCAGATACACAAACAGGACTTAGAGTGATTCCACGGAAATATTTGGAGATGCTATTGGAAATACCAGGAAATAGATTTGAATATGAGACACAGATGCTTCTAGAATTACATAAAAAAAATATTCTTTTTAAAGAAGTGAAAATTGAAACAGTGTATATTGAAGAAAATGCTACTACACATTTTAGACCTTTTAAGGACTCTATTAAAATATATAGTGTTATTTTAAAATTTGCGCTAGGTTCAGGATTGTCTTTTATTATTGATATTTTATTATTTACATTATTAATGTATTTATTCCATAACTTAGAGAATAAAGAAGTACAAATTTTTATTGCTACAGTGGGCGCAAGAATAATTTCATCAATATTTAACTATATATATAACAGAAAAGCTGTTTTTGAACACAAAGAGTCTGTGAAAAAATCAGTTGTAAGATATTACAGCCTGGCAATTTGTCAAATGGCAGTATCCTATGGATTGGTTTATGGATTTACTTTATTGTTTCAGGCAGAAGATATTATTTCGTCTATTATTAAAATTGTAGTGGATATTTCATTGTTTTTTATTAGTTTTCAGATACAGCGTAAGTGGGTGTTTTTTGTGAGTCACAAGGGGGCATAATATGTCAGGGAAAAAAATAGGATTTAAAAAAGTGATTACAATTATTGGTCGGATTTTCACAGTAATTGGTACTACATTGGGTGTTGTATTTATTGGATTATTTGCATCTATGTGGATTATTTGTCATGGTCCTTCTGTTTCAGCAAGAAACATGTTTGTGGGGACAATTATGGAAACAGGATCTTTAAAGTTTTTAGCACATTGGTATTTTTCGGAAAATGAAATTTTGGAGATTACAGGAAATAATTCTATGGAATCTAACCACGATGAAGTGGATACGAATTTAATTGATACAACAGATCTGAATCAAATTATTGGATTTACGGATTCTTTTGATGAAAATGGAATTGAGATATTTGAAATATCAGGACGATCTTATTATGGAAAAGTAATGATTATTAAAGATCCTTCAAAAGTGAAATTATCTACAATCTATCCATGGTCAGATGATGATAAAAGTAAGTATGGAGATACATTAGATGAGTTAGTGGTATCTTCTAATGCCATTGCGGGCATCAATGGAGGAGAATATTATTCTAGTGGAAATTGGGGCGGAAAACCCAAAGGTCTTGTTGTGTGTGGTGGAGAAATACAATACAATATTCCTGAATTTGGAGATGTAATGGTTGGATTTAATGAAGAAAATATTCTTGTAATCAAGGAAATTGGATCCATGACTTCAGAACAAATAGAAAATATGGTGAACCAAGAGAAGATAAGGGATGCAATTAGTTTTAAAGATGTTGATGATGGAGATGTGAATCATTTTACAAAATTAATTATTAATGGAGAGTCTAGAACAATAAGTGGAAATGGAAGTGGAGCGAATCCAAGAACAGTAATAGGTCAGAGAAGTGATGGTGCAGTTATTATGTTTGTAACAGATGGAAGGGGCGCATCAGGACATATTGGAGCAACAGCGGCAGACCTAATTAGTGTTATGAAGGAATATGGAGCAGTAAATGCAGCTAATTTAGATGGAGGAAGTTCATCTTCCATGTATTATAAGGGCGAATATGAAATGACAAGCGTAACTTTGTATTATTCCACATCGTCTTGGAGATTACCGACAGCCTTTGTGGTTGAATAGGGAGGGCTTATCATGGAACAAATCGTAAAAAGAAAAAAAAGAAAAGAAAATAATAAAAAAAGAATTTTCTGGAAAGTCTACTTTATCTATTTAGGAATTTTGGTAGTTCTTGTGGCTATTCTTTTGAGATATGTATGGATTACACTAATTGAATATGAGAATTCTCAACCAGAACATCTAATAGAACAGGTGATAACTGAATTGGAGCAAGGAGATATTTCAGAGGTTGAATATAATTTATCTTCAAAATTTGAAGATAAAGAGGTATATACCCAGTATATTTTGGATTCAGTAAAAGGGAAAACATTGAGTTATAAAAATAACGAGCAAAGTTATGATCCTCTAAATCCTATTTATGATGTTGATTCTAATGATACAACGCTTGCGCAGATAACATTAAAAGAAATATCTCAAACACATAAAATGGGATTTCTTACAATTTCAAAATGGGAAATAACGCAAGTAATGGCTGAGGTAATAGGAAATGAGAATACAGTAAAAGTCACATTACCAACTACTTATAAAGTATATTTGAATGATATAGAACTAGGACAAGAAGAACAATTAGGGGATATTTCAGACATGGAAGGATTTGAATATATTGCAGAGTATATTGATGTCCCACAAATGGTAACCTATGAAGTGGATGGACTAATTGAAACACCAACACTTCAAATCATGGATGATAAAAATGTAGAAATTGATATATCCGAATATGATAATTTTCAAAATGTAGAAATACCTTATGTTTCAAGTGAGATGGACCAGGAATTATCAGATTATTCGTACAGAGCAGCAAAAGCATATTCTGATTTTTTCTCTAAAGATTTAGAAGGATGTAGTCAAAGTACAGCTTGCCTTCAACCATTTTTCCCTGACAACTCGTACTATATTAATCTTGCAGAACAATATAGACAAGGGGATATGTGGATGTTTAGTGAGCATTCCACACCTACATATTCTAATATTGAGATTAATAATTATATTAGGTACAAAGAGGATTGTTATTCTTGTGAAATTGTATTTGATAAAACTATGATTTTGACTTTAACAGGAGCTACACGCATTGATCATAATGATCAAACTTATTATTTTGTGAAAATAAAAGATGATTGGCTAATTGCTGATATAAAAGATAACATAGGAAATTAGATATAAAAGCAGTCATTTTACAGTATGACTGCTTTTATATTTATAAAAAGTAAGCATGTTGTTCTATTTGAGAAATAAGGCTTGAATATGATATAGTTAATAAAAAGTAAAGGTGTAAATATAGAGGTAAATATGAAATATAGATGTGTAGTTACGGATTTGGATTCAACAGTGTTGGGGAAAGACGGTATTTTATCGTTCAAAACACAAGAAGCAATTATAAAGTTAATTGAAAATGGAATTGTTTTTATACCAGCAAGTGGAAGGTCTTATTATTCTTTTCCACAACAGATTATGGGGATTCCGGGAATAGAATATGTGATTGCTTCAAATGGAGCATCTATTTATAGGCCTTCAAACCATATGGAAATATTTGGATTGAAATTACCAGAACAGATTGTATATCAGTTATTTGATTTATTAGAGCAAGAATGGGTTACATTTGAGGTATTTATTCAAGGACAAGCATATACAGAATTAGAATATTATCTGGATCCGTTAAAATATGGAGTATCTAGAAATACAGTGGAATATTTACAATCAACCAGAAAGCCCCAAGACAATATAAAAGAATTTATTGTACAAAATATTAAAAATATTGATTGTATTGATGTAATTGTAAATCCAAAGGAACAAGAAAGGATTACAGGCTTAATTTCAAATAAAATAAAGAATGCATATATTACAACAAGCGTTGGTCATCTTATTGAAATTTCCCATAAAGATGCGGGGAAGCATAATGCAATTAGATATTTATCAAAAATACTTAAAATTCAATTAGAAGAGATTGTAGCTTTTGGTGATGGAGACAATGATAGTGAAATGTTGCGAGAAGTAGGTCTTGGTGTAGCAATGGAAAATGGGTCAAAAAAATGTAAACAGGCAGCTGATAGAGAAACAATAGCACATGACCAAGAAGGCGTATTAATGGTATTGAATCAAATTTTTTCTGATATTTTACAAAAAG
>JBFHFI010000107.1:0-7659 GCA_041583675.1 Butyrivibrio sp.
AGCTCTTGATTTTAACTCTTTAATTCCATGTCTTAAAAACGAAAATAATCAGTCCATTCTTGAATCAATTCACCTTCCTTTATTTAATTATTTACTAGACCATCCACTTTATCATCATAATTCCTTAAAAGAACATGTTTCCAATCAACATATTCTTTGCATTGACCAGAATCATTGTTCCTATGTTGAAAAATATTACCCACATATACAATCTGTTTCTTTTTTACCTCTTAGTGGTATAAAAACCGCACCCTTTAAATCTTTTTCTTCTCGCACTTTTGATCTAACCTTTACTGGAACTTATACAAATCCTCAAAAAGTAATGGATACCATCCTTAATTCTGCTGGTAAATTCTCAAAAGTAATACAAACTTTTTCAGATATTTTAATTATGAATCCTCATTTAACTTTAGAATCCCTTGTTCAAGATAAATTTTCCCATCTTAATCCAATGCAATTTTCTAATTTAATGCATTCTTTATTTCCTGTAGATATGTATGTAACCGCTTATTATCGTGAAAAAATAATTACAACATTACTGCAAAGTGGTGTTAATATTCACGTATTTGGGCATGGCTGGGATTCATACCCACTTTATTTGAATCCTCATTTTATCTATGAAGGAGAAGTTCCATTCCAAGATACTGGAAAAATAATTTCCAATTCCAAAGTAGTATTAAATATTTCACCTTGGTTTAAAGCAGGAACTCACGATCGTACTATAAGCGCAATGCTTAACGGAGCTGTATCTTTATCCGATTCCAATTCTTATATTGAGTCTATTTTTGAAAGCGAAAAAGACATTGCCCTATATCATTTAAATGATCTTGGACAATGCCCTAATTTATTTATTCAACTTATGAATGACCAAGAAAAAATGGAAAATATTGCTTATTCCGGTCTTCTACATGCGCAAAATCTTTTTTCATTCTCCGCTTTGTCAAAAAATTTATTAAATATTTTTAACACATCTCTTTAAGCTATTTTTCTCTTTCAACATATAAAAAATTGCAATTATTAGATATCCTAGCGTTCTTACTCCATTTGCCATAATATAACCCAACGTAGCTCCTAAAATCTGGTATTTTGACGCCATAATAGGAATTACAACTGCTGCAAATATAGCCGCAATTATATTTATAACAATACTATAATGTTGTTGTCTATATACCACAATTACATTTTCCAATAAATTATAGTAAGCAACCAGGCCGCCCCCCAACATAAGTAATGCATTCACCATTTCATATCCATGTAAATCTATTCCATATATTAATGTAAGAAAAAAACCTCCAAGATAATACATAGCTATCATACTCGAAAGTGTAATTAAACCAATGACCGCTGCTTGTTTGTATATGGTATGAACGAATTTTTTGTGCTCTTTTTCTTCATGAAATACAGCCATTTTGGTCAGCCACATTCTTAACGTAAATCCCGCCAATAAATCAACTGCAAATACCGGCATAAAGAGCGCATTAAAAGATACAAGTCCTTCTTTTCCTTCATAATTTAAAACTGCATATTTAGGTGCATTATTAATGTATACATATAAAAATGAACTTAAAAATAATGAAAAACAGGCAATTGTTAATCCTTTGATATTTAAATAATCAAAATTCCATCTTAACTTTGCAAAATTACGAGTCAATGGTACATCAATTATTATAATAATCAAAATTGATGATACTGCTAGTCCAATAGATGAAACCACCAAATTTCTTGTAATTGCAACCATAATAACAAATACAAAAATCGTAATAAAATTTTTAATAAATTGACTCTTTCCACTAATATCAAGTCTAAACTTTTGTTGATATAATCCTTCAAAAATATCTGAAACACATTCCGCCATCTTGTATATCGTCATACACAAAATCACAATTGCTTCTTCACCTCTATATCCACCAAAAAAAATCCATCCCACAGTAATCATAAGCATAACGAAGCTTGTAACCATACGAAATGTAAAATAATCTTCAAATGAATATTTGACTTTGACATCTGAAACCTGATAATTACGAACTGAATACTTTCCCACTGTGAGCATTTGTTGTGCAATTACCATACCAATTGAATACACTCCAGCCTCTGATTTTCCTAAAAAATTAGTTACAATTGCTAGGAATACCAAAGAGCTAAGTGCATAAACTATTCCGGATGCAACCGTCCAGGCAAAAGTTTTACCTGTTTGATTTCTAGTATTCCCAAAAAATAGTTTATTAATCATATCCATTATTCAGCTTTAACTCCTGCCTCTTTTGCAGCAAGAAATTTATTAATATATTCAGTTAATGCGTCTGCATTAATTCCATGAACCATTGAAGCTTCTGCAAGTGTCTCACCCTGTGCAGATGGACATCCAACACAATGCATTCCAGCATCCATAAGAATTGCAATAATATCTGAATCGACCTGAATAATTTCATGAATTATCATATCTTTATTAATCTGTGTCATGTTATTGACCTCCTATTTTATTTACACTTCCGTGTATTATGATTATATAATAACATATTTTATATAGCAAGCAAGTCCCTCCATTTTATTGAATTGTTTTTCCTCAGCAACAAAACATAATTTTCTTGTTTTATAAATCATCCTAGTATATAATTTAGTTAAAATAATTATTAGGAGGTATTTACCATGGCATATGTTATTTCAGATAGTTGTGTTAGCTGTGGCGCTTGCGCAAGCGGATGTCCAGTTTCAGCTATTACTCAAGGAGATTCACAGTATGAAATCGATAAAGATGTTTGTATTTCTTGTGGTGCATGTGAATCAGTCTGTCCAGTTGGAGCAATTTCAGCTGAATAAATAAGACATCAAGTTCATTAAAAAAACCAGTGTCACTTAATTGACACTGGTTTTTTAATTTTCATAATTACTATATTTATTATTTAAGTTTGCAAATTTTGTAAAATCTGGCAACCAAGCTAATTCCACAGTTCCTGTTGGCCCATTTCTTTGCTTCGCTATAATTATTTCCGCAACTCCTCTTTTTTCACTATCTTTATTATAATAATCATCTCTATATATAAACATAGCTACATCGGCATCCTGCTCAATTGCTCCAGATTCCCTAAGATCTGATAGCATAGGTCTTTTATCAGGTCTACTTTCCACCGCACGACTCAACTGTGATAAAGCAACTACTGGAACATTTAACTCTCTTGCAATTCCTTTTAATGATCTTGATATTTCAGATACTTCCTGTTGCCTAGATTCACTTTTTCCTCCACCAGACATAAGTTGTATATAATCAATAATAATTAATCCTAAATTTTTATCTCTTTTTAATTTACGACATTTACTCCTCAATTCGCTAATAGTAATTCCAGGTGTATCATCAATAATTAAATTTGAGTTTCCTACATTAGATGCGCCCTCAGAAATATTAGCCCACTCAGAAGGCGTTAAATCTCCTGTTCTTATATTTTTGGAATCAACTTTTGATTCCATAGATATAATTCTATTTACAAGCTGCAACTTTGACATTTCCAAACTAAAAACAACCGTTGAAACTTCATGTTTTACTGCCGCATGCTGTGCTATATTTAAGACAAAAGCCGTCTTTCCCATAGATGGCCTTGCTGCTATTAATATAAAATCAGAATTTTGTAATCCTGCAGTTTTATAATCCAAATCAGTAAACCCTGTTGAAATCCCTGTTATCTTTCCTCCAGCGTTTGCTGCTGCTTGCATTCTTTCCAATGCTTCCATTACAACATCACCAATTGGTTGAAACTCCTGCGTTTTTCCTTTTTGTGTAATTTGATTTATACTTCTCTCTGCTTCAAATAAAATATTCTCAATTTCATTCTGTCCCTGATAACATTCTTCTTCAATTGCCTGTGCTGACTTAATTAAATTTCTCAATATTGCTTTTGATTTTACTATTTCCACATAATGCTTTATATTTGCAGACGTTGGAACCATTGTTAAAATCTCTCTTAAAAATTCCATTCCTGCAACTTCTACCGGCGCACCATTTTGTTTTACACGATCTTGTACTTGTACTAAATCAGCTGGTTTCCCCTCTTTATTTAGCTGAATCATGGCCTCAAATAATATTCCATATTGATTGTTATAAAAATCCTCTTTTTCTAATGCATCTGCTGCCACTTCAACTGCATCTTTATCCATAAGCATGGAACCTATAACTGCCTGCTCCGCTTCTTGACTATGAGGCATTACACGCTTTATTAGAGCTTCATCCATAGTTATAATCCCCTTTTTATGCCTCTTGAACTTTTACAGTTATCTGTGCTGTTACATCTTTATGCACTTTAATAGTAACCACTGTTGTACCCGCTGATTTGATTGGTTCTTCCATAACAATTTTTTTCTTATCCAACTCTATACCATTTTGCTCTTTAAATGCAGCCACAATCTCTTTTGACGAAATAGAACCAAATGTTTTTCCATCCTTACCTGTTTTAATAGATACAATCACCGGATTTGCTTCTATTCTTAAAGCCAACGCCTTTGCTTCCTCTAGTATTTCTTTTGCCTTTTTTTCCTCGTGTATTTTTTGCAATCTCAAATTATTAAGATTTTCAGCACTTGCTTCTAATCCCAATTTTTTCTTCAATATAAAATTTCTAGCATAACCGTCATTTATATCAACAGTTTCTCCTTTTTTCCCTAATGATTTTACATCTTCTAATAAAATAACTTTCATTAAATAGCTCCCTCCTGTATCATTTCATCTAACGTGTTTTTAACCACTTGAATTGCTTCTTGAACTGTAACATCTGATAGTTGAGCTCCTGCAATTGTCATATGGCCACCACCACCAAGCCTCTCCATAATTAGTTGGACATTCACTTCATCTATGGACCTAGCACTTACATATATTTCATTATTATAATCTGTAAATACAATGGATGCTTTTATTCCCGAGATATTCAACAATTCATTTGCTGCTTGAGCACCTACAATTGTTGGACTATGCAAACCTGCACTAGGACAGATTGATATTGCATAACTATCTTTATAAACCTCCGCATGTCTTACAGCTTCTGCTTTCGCCTTATATTCTACCATATCACTTCTTAGTAGTTTACGTACACGAACAATATCGGCTCCATTTCTTCTTATAAATGCCGCAGCTTCAAAGGTTCTAGCTCCCGCCTTATTTGTGAAATTATTTGTATCTATAATTATTCCTGCATAAATTGTATCTGCTTCAACGGATTTAATTTTAATATTATCACTTATATATTGTAAAATTTCAGCAACCATTTCACACGTTGATGATGCATAAGGTTCTATATAGGAAAGTATTGCACTTTCTACGGTCTCACTTCCCTGTCTATGATGATCTAGAACAACAGTATTTTTACATTTATTAATTAAATCCGGACACTCTGTATAACTAGCTCTATTAACATCTACAATAACCAATAACGTATTTGGAGTTGCTTTACTTAATGCCTCCTCACTTGTTAAAAAGAAATCTTTTTCATAATCCTGATTATTTTTATATAAATCAACTATAGGTTGCATTGCTGTTGTTATTTCATTTAATACAATATGTGCTTTTTTATCCATAGCTCTTGCTGCCGCATATACTCCAACCGCTGCACCAATTGCATCCATATCGCTTATTTTATGCCCCATTATAAGAACATCTCCGGCACTTTCCATTAATTCTCTCAATGCATGAGCCTTTACACGAGCTTTCACACGGGTGTTTTTTTCTATTGTATTGGTCTTTCCTCCATAATATGTAACTTTACTTCCATCTCTTATTACAGCCTGATCCCCACCTCTTCCAAGTGCCAAATCTATAGATGCTCTAGCCATTTCATAATTTTTTAAATAACTACCATTCATGGCACCTATACCGATGCTTAATGTTATTGACATTTCATTTCCAATATTAACTGATTTCACATCTTCTAAAATCGAAAAACGGTCTTCTCTCAATTGTTCTAAAAATTTGTACCTAAATACAATCAAATACTTATCTTTTTCTAGTTTTTTTGATAACCCATTACCCATTGATACATATTTATTAATTTTTCTATCAACTAACGCGACTAACAAAGATCGTCTAACTTCGTCTATACTTTCAAGCGCCTCATCATAATTATCAATATAAATTAATCCTGCGACAAATCTTTCATCATGCAATTCTTTTAAACATAGATTCCTTTCTGTCTCATCAAATAAATATATAGCAAATAAATCCGATACTACACCCGTAATCATTGAACTTGTATCCATGTCCGCGTCCAAAATATCCACTTTTTCAATTACAACTCTATAATCATGTTCTTTGTATGAAATATTCATTGTTGTATCTTCATTTGATTTAAAAAAAATAGAAGTCGGAATTTCTGTAAACACAGAACTTATTTGTTTATTAAAAGAATCTTCTCCTATAATCTGAGACAGTTCATTGTTTTTCCAAATCACTTTGCCACTTTCATCTAGTAATCCATAAGGAACTGCAAAATTATCCAAAAGATTTTTTTGTATTTGTGCATATCCAGATGCAAATTCTATCATACCCTTGATATTAAATGGATTTTGTAAGGTATAAAATAATATTAATGCCACGGCATAAATAAAAACAACTCCAATAAAAAAAACTCCTGATTTGATATCGATAAAAAATAGAATAATATCAGTGAGCAACAAAAAAAAGGCAACATATATTCCAAACAATAAATTAATTTTAAAAGGACTTTTTATTTTTTTCTTTATGTCTTTCATTCTATATCTCCCAACACAATAATAAAATTATTATATCACTATTTTAATATAATTTCCATATAATCCATTTTCTTATTCCCATACCATTTATTTAAAAAATGCCCTAAATATATTCAACCTATGAATATATTCAAAGCATATATATTTAACTATTTATTTTATTAATAGATTTCCCTGGAACTAATACTCCATCAATTACAATTTTATCTATTACCGTTGTTTTTGGTTTTTCAATAAGGCTTACTAGTTGTTCTGCAGCCATACTTCCCATTGCAATTGTATCCTGTGCAATTGTTGTTAAATTAGGTTCGATTAATTTAGACAAAGGTACTCCATCATACCCTGCAACCGATACATCTTCAGGTATTCTCAAACCACGTTCTTTAATCACATTAATACCACCTATTGTAGAGATATCATCAGGATATATAATACATGTGGGTGGATCTTGTAAATCCAATAGTTCTTCAGTAATTTTCCCACACAATTCCCCATTTCGATATTCACCCAATTTTACATATTTATCTGGACATTCGACCTCTAATTCCTCTAATGCAATATAAAACCCTAAAAGTCTATTTCTCGTTACCGACGAATCCGTTCCATGTATATAGGCTATTTTCCTATGTCCCATTGAATGTATGTAATAAATTAAATCTTTCATCCCTTTTATATTATTAGACATAATCGAAATAGTATTACTAAATGTATAATCTATTGTAACAACTGGAAAAGCACTTTGCATCAATTCTATCACTTCCGGATCTTCAAAATTAACACAAGCTATCACAATTCCATCAAAATTCCTGAATCTACTATGTTCAAGATACGTCATTCCATGTTTTTGATGACTATTGTTTACCAAAAATGTTATATCATACCCTAAGTTCTCCGAAGTAACCTTAAAACTCTCCAAAACACGTGAAAAATAAT
>JBFHFI010000108.1:0-7656 GCA_041583675.1 Butyrivibrio sp.
TGTTATTGATTTCAGGATTATCTTCAATAACTAATATGTGATAGCTCATATAAAATTCCTTTCGCGGGATATTATAATAGATTTTTAATAATATGATACTTTATAAATGTTATATCATAATTCTAAAAGGTTAGCAATATTGTAAAAAATTTGGTTGCGTTAATTTATCGTTGGAAAAAGAAAGATAGTATAATCCTTTTGTGATTTATAAGATTTTCTATTTTGTTAATATATTACTTTTCATTAAGGAATCCATTATAGATTGCACTTTTTACCTATTACTATGATTCATATGTCTTTACGTTTCTTATATACCGCTGAAAACAGTGTTCCTTTTTAATTCTCTCAAAAACATGCAAATAATTATGTGAAAATAGAAAGACGTTGCAATGTAAGAATAATGTTAGTAGACCTTTTTTATTAGAATCATAAACTTTACAGTGTAAAGATTATGATGTAAAATATGTAAGTAGATAATTTGAAGTAGAAAGGTGATTTATAGTGAAAAAACAATCATATCATCATAAAAATTTGAAAAATGAGTTGATAGAAAAGGGTATAGAAATAGTTAACAAGGATGGAATAAAATCTTTTTCTTTACGTAAGGTTGCAGCAGCCTGTGGAGTAAGTCATGCTGCACCATATAGTCATTTTAAAAATAAAGAAGAATTACTGTATACAATGCAAAATTATGTTACAGATAAATTTTCAGAAATATTAGGAAAAACCATAGAAATATATGGTGAAGAAGCAAATGCTTTAGAGTATTTGGGAAAAGCTTATGTTATTTTTTTTATTGAAAATCCACATTATTTTACTTTTTTATTTATGCAGTCAAATACAAGAATAGATTTATCCATAGATGCAGATAAGAACCATAATTATAAGCCCTTTGAAATGTATAAAGACTTGACATTGAAATTGATGAACAAGGCTAATTATCCAAAAGAAAAGCAAGAAGATGGGCTTGTTGCATTGTGGGCATTTATTCATGGAATTTCTTCTTTAGCAACAATGAATAATGTTTATTACAATGAAGATTGGGAATGCAAGATTACAGATTTTATGAGTGTCTTTGATTGTTTGTTTTTAGAAAAAGATAAATCAGTGATAGGAAAGGAAGTTTGAAATTGCTAGGAATATATTTTAGTGGAACAGGAAATACAAGATATTGTCTTGAAAAGTTTTTAGAGTATTATGATGGAAGTAAGCCAATCTCTATAGAGAATGATCATGTTTTGGAAGCAATAAAACAATCTCAAACAATTATTTTGGGTTATCCAATTTATTATAGTAATATGCCTAAAATTGTAAAAGATTTTATTGTGCAAAATAAAGAGTGCTTTTATAATAAAAAAGTTTTTCTTATTTGTACAATGGGATTATTTAGTGGTGACGGGGCCGGATGTGGGGCAAGATTACTGGAAAAATATGGAGCGAATATTGTCGGGGGACTTCATCTCAAAATGCCAGATTGTATTGGAGATGTGAAACTTTTGAAAAAACCACTGGAGGAGAATAAACAACTTGTTAAAAATGTAGAGTATAAAATTATAAATTCGGTTGATACATTAAAACAAGGAAAAGCAGGAAAAGATGGGTTGCAATTTTTAGATCATGTAGCTGGCCTGTTGGGACAAAGGTTGTGGTTTTATAGAAAAACAAAAAACTATACGAAAAAACTAAAAATTGATAGTAGTAAGTGTATCGGTTGTGGAAAATGTGTTGAACTGTGTCCAATGAGTAATCTGTCAATCTTTGATTTTAAGGCAGTTGCTGGGAAGAAATGTACAATGTGCTATCGATGTATTAATCATTGTCCACAAAAAGCAATAACGCTTTTGGGAAAAGAAGTTATTGAACAATGTCTTGTTGAAAATTATCTATAAAAGGTAATAAAATTGCTATTTGAAAATAAATTCGTATGCAATAAAAATCTACGAGGCTAGTCTTATTCATTATATAGACTTTAAATAATTTACGGCTTGTGGCAATGAATCACAGTATAAATTATAAAATTCAGAAGATTCCACCTCCATAAACCAATTTGATGGAGGATAGTGAAATTTGCAAACATTAAGTTCATTCCACTGAGGCACTAAAGTGTTTTCTATACAAGAGATTAAGTCCCCATTTGAGACAAAAAAATTGCAAAAGGATTCTGTTAAAATTTCTTTTAAAACTAATTTTGCATCTAATTCAGAAATGGTATTTAATGCACAAGCAAAAGAGGGAAGGACGATAGTTCCGTCGATGGAGATTCTTGCAAATTGTTTTTTGTTATCGGCTCGTAAAGCATAAATTGTTGGAACAAGAGCTGTTTCAGCATTACCGATTCGAACAGATTGCATGGCTTGTATAGGCATATCAAAAATAGTGGAATTGTTTAATAACATTTCTGCTTTTTCTTTTCCATATCTGTGCCAGACGGATTTTAAAATACATTTTACAGCAGAATTATTTATTCCACCAAATGCAATATTTTTATTGATTTGTTCATATATTGAAGTTTGGTCTAAATGTTTATTATTTGTGTAGAAAACCATAGGAATAGCAATAAAGGGTACGAGTCTAGAATCTATAAATAGATCTTTTAGATTAGAATCCTTTTTAAAATCAAACCAGTCACATGCATTATATAAGTGGTCTTTAAATCTATTGTAAATTGGTTCGGATTCAAAAACTTCTAAGTCAGTAGAAATAATAATATCAGGTAGGGGTATCTCATGATTAGCAATGGCTTCTGACATTCTTTTGGGATAAGCTAACCCGAAATAGTGAATTTCAAGGTCAATATCGTGTAATAAAAGTTTTGCTTTCACTGTATTTAAGTGTTCTTGTTCATATTTATGAAGGACGCAGATATTGCTCCAATAGATAACTACTTTTTTCATACAATTGATTCTCCTTTTCTTAGTAAATCTTGACGTTCTAGTTGTAAATGATATTCTTCTTCAAGTTCTTTAAAAATTTGAAATTCTTGCTTGGTTCTATTTAAAACTTTTTTAATACCACCGTTTTCCATAATAATTCTTTTTTCGCCCATTAACGCAGTATGTATATCGTGAGTAACAATAAGAACTAACTTGTTCTTGTCTAGTAATAGATTTAAGGCTTTGGTTTTAGTTATTCCTGCATTTTCAATTTCATCAATAAGCACAATAGGACTATCACAAATACAAGAAATATCAGCAATCATAAGAGCTCTTGATTGTCCACCACTTAGGTTGTTTAAATTTTGTGATTTATGTATTGGCTCGGGGGTTATTGTATTAGCAGTATCAATGATTTGATCTATATTAAGAGACTGAATACCACGACATTTTGCATGTAAGGATAAAAAGCTTTCAACATCTTTATCAAGTACAAATTGCATATTTTGACTTAAATGAGCAACTAAGCTATTTGATAAATAGAATCTTTCAGAAATATCAACTTGTTTTTTATTTAATAAAATTGTACGATGTGATATGGAATCATTGGTTACTAGTTGTTCAATATCTTTAATTAATTGACTTTTTCCAGAACCAGTATTTCCAACAATGGTACATAATTCACCAGAGTTTAATTGAATAGAAGTGAAATTTTCTGAGTGCCCCTTTTTGTCTGTTCCAGATTGGATGCTTATAGAGAACATGGCTTAGCACCTCCGAAGTCTATTTTCCCCACAAGGCCTTGTTGAAAGGAACTACCAACACGTTTTTCACCAATACAGTAGGAACATACGCCACTAGGCATTGTATGCCTTAAAACATCATTTTCATATGTTTGTATACTTTTGAAATTATTTAAAGTTATTCCTAATAATTCAATACCATAGCCAACAAGACCATCAATTGGGAAAATTTTTGCATTAGGGTTTAAATGTTGAAGATTCCATATTAAAATTTCCTTTTCAGCTTGAGATACCATGTCGATTTTAGTTAGTGCAATGATATCAGCTTGAGTAATCATAGGACCTTGCTTCTTGGCAGAATAAATACTAGCAGTACAATCTACAACACAAATGCTTATTGTGTTTTCAGTGGCAGGAGAACAACGATTACATAAACCTGCAGTTTCTATAATTAGAGTATCGCAGTGATTTGAATTTTTCCAATCCCAAAGCTCTGCAAGATTTGATACTAGAAAATGGTCGGGACATATATCTTTGCTTAATCCTATTACATAAGGGATATTTAATTGATCATATATTTTGGAATCATCAGTATGTAAGCAATCAATTTTGCATACGCATGGGTTGCTATCCGTTGATTTTAAATAGGGAATAAGCCATTTGATTACAGAGGTCTTTCCTACGGATGAAGCACCTAAAATCATAATTATTTTGTTCATTATAAGCTCCTTTTCAAATATAACAATATAATAAAACATTTTTTTGATTTACGTCTGTCTTAAATGAGATGATTTATAGAAAAATAATTCTTGAAAGATAAATAGTAAAATGTTAGGATAACAAATGAAGTTAGTTGCAACTAACAAATTTTTCCAAAAGGAGTTATAATCAATGAATATGTTCATAGAAAAAGGACAGTTAGAAAATATGTTTCTATTTGGAGATTATGAAATTACCAAGAAAAACTTTGTTTTTATAAAGTACAAAAAAAATCAAATGGTAAAAGACAGTGTAGATGGAAATGCTTCTATAGGAGTGATTTTAAGTGGAAGGGTTGAGGTCTATAGTGTTGCGATTGATGGAAGCGAGATAAAACTTTCAGAATTAAAAGAAGGGGATTATTTTGGAATATGTAATCTTTTTTCGGATTTTGAAAGAGAGACTATTCTAAGGTGTAAAAATAAGGTTGAGGTGAGTTATATATCAAAAGATATTCTTTTAAATGAAATGGAAAAAAATCCTGAGTTGGCTGTAAAATATGCTAAAATTTGTAGTGATAAAATAAGATTTCTTTTAAGGAGAATTGAAAGTCTTACAATACAATCATGCAAGGGGAAATTGATAGAGTATCTACTATCTAATTGTAGTAATAAAGGAATTATAAAATTAAAAGATACAAAGGAATCACTTGCAAAATCATTGGGGGTAAGTAGAGCAGCTTTGTTTCGTGAACTTTTATTATTACAAAAAGAAAATCTGATAGCGGTATCAGGAGTAACAATTAAGATATTGGATTATAAAACACTGGAGGAAAAATTGTATTTTCAATAAAAAAGGGAAAGAGGATGAAAATGAAAAAGAAAATTATATCTATTATGATGGTTATAACATTGGTATGTGTTATATTTACAGGATGTGGAAGCAGTAATGTGGAAGAAGAAACAACAGTTCAAGACAAGGTAGAAGTAGATGTTAGTGTTGCTGCATTAAAAGGACCAACGGCAATGGGCATGGTGAAGCTTATGGATGATGCGGATAATGGTTATAGTGAAAATAATAATTATACATTTACAATATCTGCGTCACCTGATGAAATTACACCAAAATTAATTCAAGGAGAATTAGATATTGCTGCAGTTCCAGCAAATCTTGCATCTGTGTTATATAATAATACGGATGGAGCAGTAAGCGTAATAGCAATTAATACTTTAGGTGTTATATATATAGTTGAAAATGGTGAGAGTATTCAAAGTGTTGAAGATTTAAGAGGAAAAACCATTTATGCAAGTGGTAAAGGAGCAACACCGGAATATGCTTTAAACTATATGCTTTTGGCAAATGGAATTGATCCAGAGGAGGATGTTACAATTGAATATAAATCTGAACATGCAGAATGTGTAGCAGCTCTTGCAGCAGGAGAAAATACAATTGCAATGTTACCACAGCCTTTTGTAACAACTGCTCAGCTAGAAAATGAAAATATTAGAATCGCATTAAATATGACAACAGAGTGGGAAACTATAGCAAATGAAAATCAAGAAGACGTTACATTAATTACAGGTGTTGTTATTGCAAGAACAGCATTTATAGAAGAAAATCCTGAAGCAGTTGAAGAATTTTTAGAACAATATGAATCATCTGTTGAATACGTGAATTCAAATGTTTCAGAAGCGGCGACATTAATTGAACAATATGATATTGTTAATGCAGAAGTGGCACAAAAAGCAATACCATACTGCAATATTACTTTTATAGCAGGCGATGAGATGCAAGAAAAACTTAGTGGTTATTTAGAAGTATTATTTGATCAAAATCCACAATCGATAGGAGAGGTATTACCAAGTGAGGATTTCTATTATAAAAAATAAAGGAAAATCACGAAAAATTCCATTATGGACAATTGCCTTTTGGATTATGATTTGGCAAATAGCAAGTGTAATAATAGGACAGGAAATATTATTGGTTTCTCCATTTTCTGTTATAAAGTGTTTAGGGACATTAATCATAAAAGTTGATTTTTGGCAGTCTATTATGTTTTCTGCGGGAAGAATTGCACTTGGATTCTTATTTGCGGTAATCTTAGGAGTTTTATTCGCTATATTATCACATAATTTTATAAAAATTAGGGAGCTATTAGCGCTCCCTATTGCTGTTATAAAGGCGACACCTGTTGCGTCTTTTATAATACTTATATTGATATGGATTCCATCTCGTAATCTTTCAGTATTTATTGCATTTTTAATGGCAATACCGATTGTATATATTAATGTTTTAACGGGCATTGAAAATATAGATAATAAGTTAGTGGAGATGGCTAAGGTATTTGATGTTCCAATAAGAAAAAGAGTTAGATATATTTATATATCACAAATAAGTTCATATTTTTATTCAGCATGTGCACTATCACTTGGAATGAGTTGGAAAGCGGGAGTTGCAGCTGAGATTATTGGAATCCCAAAGGGATCAATAGGAGAGAGACTTTACCAATCTAAAATTTATTTAAATACACCGGAACTTTTTGCATGGACTGTTGTAATTATAACGGTTAGCATTACTTTTGAAAAATTATTTTTATTTTGTATTAATAAGGTAGTAAAAAAAATGGAGGGCTAGATGGATATAGTACTAGAAAATGTTTGCAAGTCATATAATGATAAACAAGTTCTTGACAATCTAACATACACATTTAAAGATAAAACGATTACATGTATTATGGGAAAATCAGGCATAGGAAAGACAACATTGTTAAATATTTTAATGAAATTAGAAACAAAAGATTCAGGAAAAATATTAGGATTAGAAAAAGCTAAAATGAGTGCCGTGTTCCAGGAAAATAGATTGTGTGAAAATTTAAATGCCATATTAAATATTAAGCTAGTGACCAATAAAAATGTTGAAGAGATAAAAGAAAAGTTGGAAATGATTGGAATAACAGCTGGAGATTTCAAGCCTGTGAGTGAATACAGTGGTGGAATGAAAAGAAGAGTAGCAATTGTTAGAGCACTTATGTCAGATTATGATCTACTGTTAATGGATGAACCACTTAAGGGCCTTGATGAAGATACGAAGTTGAAGGTTATAAAATTAATATGTGATATGACAAAATCAAAAACTGTGATAATTGTTACACATGATGAAGATGAGAGTGTTTTGTTTCATGCTGATATTATGAAATTATAAATAGAGATATTTTACAATATGAATTTTAAAACTAAGATTTATTATTTGTAATGAATCAGATGGCACAAACATAACAGACGAAAAATGGAAAGAAAACTTACATAAAGTTTTAACACAAACGGAAAGCTTTCACCTTGAAA
>JBFHFI010000109.1:0-7620 GCA_041583675.1 Butyrivibrio sp.
AGAGCTCTAGCTTTGAGGGGGACTTTCCACCTCTCCGCCGAAGAGCTTTGCTTTGAGGGGGACTTTCCACCTCTCCGCCGCAAAAGCTCTAGCTTTGAGGGGGGCTTTCCACCACTCCGCCGAAGAGCTCTAGCTTTGAGGGGGACTTTCCTCTAAGTCAAACAAATAACCTTGACCTGAGATTTTATTTTCCGATACCCCATATTCAAGTAAAATATTCCTAATTTCATCATAAAACTTTGGAGTTGATATAATTATTTTATCATATTTAAAAAAACGTACCCATTCAGGACCTATTATCAAGCGTTTTTGAAACATTGCAAATTCCCTATCTGGGTCACTATCTACATAAGCTAAAATATGAACAATGTTTTCTGGTAATCCATTAAACAACGTTTCTGCTGATTTTCCAGTTCCATATACCAATACAAGTGGCAAATGCTCTCTCTGAGACATCTGCCGTTCATATATATATGCCTTTAATGCCATTAATTGTCCTATTTTAATAATTGTATTCTCATATTCAGTCTTAGCAAGATCCCCATATCTAATTTCAAGAGCACCCTTATCGCACCACGAAATATTCAAAGGGTCACATATTAATTGTATATTCTCATATTGATCCAAACCATATTCATTTGCAGCTTCACGAATACAACCTTGTTTTATTTTCGTACGCTGCTTATTAATATGAGCACCTTCATCATTTCCTCTATTGCTCCAAGCAATAAAACTAATGCTATTTCCATTAATTTTTAATTTATATTGTTCTTCATTAACACATGGATAATGGGCAAATCCTAATATATCAATAACCTTTGTTTGAATTTCCTCTCCATATGCGTGATGATGACCAGTCGCAAGTATAATCTTCTTATCTGTAATATGTCTAGCAGGAATCAACACCTTCGTAATCTGATTTCCATCAAAACCTTGCTTAAAATTTTGAAGTTTCTTCGGAATAAATAATTCTTCTTGCATATTGGCATCTGCCATTGCATAGTTTTTCCAAAAAGCTTCGTAAATATAATTTTGATCCAAATTTTCTATAACAGAACGAGGATTCCCATTTGCCCACAAAAATTCATCTGCATCCAACGGAATCACCCAATTTACCCCCTCTTCCAAAGCTATTTTTTTTAGGTATTTATTATCAATATATTTTTGATTATAAGAAATATGATATTCCTCATCTATAAATAAACGTATGGGCAAACCTTCTCCAATAAGTTTACGAATAATTTTCAATGTGTTATCTACACTACAACAACTAATTATCCACATCTCATCTACGAACTGACATGTATATCTAACAAAGGACTCAATAATTTCATTTTCATTTCCTACCATAGTCATGGATACTATTTTCATATCTTTGCCACCCACCTTTCATTTATACGCTAACTTTATTTTTAAAATCATAATACATTCGCCTTTTTTAGCAAATCAAATAATGTAATTGTGTTACCATTTAATTGTTCTTTTATTTTTTCATCATCAAATCCTGTTGCACAAACAATAAGGTCTGTTATGATTTCCGGATTTTTTTCATTTAAAACCGGTAACTCTATATACTTTTCTTTCGCATTTCTATCAATTCCATATACAACCTTTACCTCTGATTTTTGGAGAACCTGATACAATCTCTTTCCCCATATTCCCATTCCATATATTGCTATTTTATAATAACTATTTGCGTAAAAATACTGAATAAGTCTCTTATCCTCTACCTGTTTCCACAAATCATCAATTGTTTTATACTTGTCATATTTCACAATTTTTTTATCAATAATCGACTGAAACATTAATTTTTGAGCGGTACTCATTTTAACATTTATTTCAAAGAATTTTCTAAATTCAAGACCTGATTTCTTCATTCCCATCCAATTAAATGATTCATTTGATTCATGTTCCACATGCGTATATAAAAAACGATTGATAAATTCAATCTGCGCTTTTTGGTATACCAAGCATGCCCACATAAAATGGTCATCCCAACCATTTTGAGTTAATGGATGCCTCAACCACTCTTGTGGAATTTCGGCTTTTTTTATAAGTATCTGTCCAAGTGATACCAATGGATATCCATGTTTCAAATAATTTTCAAAATCATTCTCCTGCTTAGACATCTTCTTAATAATAGTTTCTTTTTGTCGCCAATATCCATTACAGACAATGGCATCATTTACTCCAATATTACCCAACTGAATGGCAATATAATTATCCTCTATTAAATCATCCTGATCTAAAAACAAAATATAATCTCCAGAAGCTTCCTCCACTCCTCGAATTCTTGTAGCGTGTATTCCTCTATTAATTTCATTTTCAAAATACTTGAGAATAAAAAGTTTATTTTCACAATCAGGAATATTTATCTTTGTTTGTGGATCATCATTAATAATAATTAACTCTAAATTCATTTTATCTGATAAGTTATTTGCATTGTTTTCGGCCATATTCAAAAGATTCGAAAGATACTTTTGTCCATGAAACAAGGGTACAATTATACTGCATATGACCATTTTACATTCTCCTATCAATTGCTTATTTTAAAAACTTTTTCTATGGGCTTATATACCTATCTTAAAATTCAAATAAAAGTGTCCTATATGTTAGCATTGAGTCTAAGAAAATTAGTTAATACACTCTTGATTCCTAAATTTTTCAACCCTACATAATCTTCAATTTCATCCACTGTATAACATACCACATCAATATTCTTATCTATTAATAAATGTACATATTTAGGATTTTCCAAACATACTTTTGCATCCATTAGTACCATTGAAATCTTATTCTCACAACAAATAACTGCAGTTTTCATCATCCATGCACCTTCAGGATTTCTATAATCCGTTAAAATGCACTCCCACCCTTTTTTCACTGCATAACGGGTACTATTCTCATCAAAAGTTTGAATAATAATTTGTTCCCTAATTTGAATAAAACCTTTTGTCTCAAAACTAGATACTAATTTTTCAATTTTCATCAAAAGACGATAAAAATCTTCCATCGTATTCCATTTAATGTCTACAACAACCTTATTACAAAGATTATTTGATATTTTATCCAAAAGTACATTTAGTGAAAGAATAGTATAATCAATTTCTATTGTATATTGCATTTTTAATCGACTTCCTAGCAATAATAAACCATCCTGCACTCCCCACAAATCACATTCAAACATATTATATCCATTTTCTAACGCTTCTGTAAAACTTTCTAATGAATTGGTATATTCTTTTTTTGTTCCCCCAATAATTCCTCCACATGCATGGGCAATCAAGGGGTAATTATTCATATCTGTATAACCGCCCTTTCTTACAAGGTCTAGAGAAGTTGCATTCGCATATCTTTCAATCATATTATTGTTTTTTTCGATCTCTTGTAATATTTTTTGGCCATCCTTAAATATTTCAAATATAAAATGATTCTTAGATATCTCTATTGAAGAAGTTAAAAATCTCACCAAACTTTTTCCATATAGGGGCATGATGCACTCTTTAGAAATCCCCAAACTCGACAATTGTTTTGTTATCTCTGAATATGAAAACCACGCTCCCACTATAACAAAATCAAATTCTTGTTTGCGCAATTCTTGAGGCGATATAATAGGAATCCCTTCATATATCAATCCAAATTTTCTAGGATCATTATCAACAAAGGCAATTACATCTGAATTCGTAAAATTAATTTCTTTCTGTATTGATTCATATACAAATTTTGCTGCTCCAAATACTGCCAATCTATGTTTCAAATTTGCACTTCCCTTCTAATTCCTAACACATACATCCTCTTTTATAATAAAATTATAAATCCCAATAATCCTTCACCTTTTCTAAAAGACATTTCGGTTCCTCTATATATTCTGGTTTAATCCACAATATTTTGGATTCTGGAATCCCCATTTTTACTAAATCACTTTTTGCACTTTTTGCTTTTTCTGACCATAAAATTGCTATTATAATTACATCATATTCTGTATTTATAATTAATTTGGGATCACTCACTGGTAAGGTATTTTTTAAGTCTTTATAATTCTTATCTACCCACAAGACTAAATTATCTCCCATTTCATTAAAAACATAATTTT
Source organism: Butyrivibrio sp. (assembly GCA_041583675.1). GTDB lineage: Bacteria > Bacillota > Clostridia > Lachnospirales > Lachnospiraceae > Eshraghiella. Next base: position 4,094 of record JBFHFI010000109.1, read on the forward strand.
GAAGCTGTACCCCTACTGCACCTGCTCCATATATAATTATTTTCTTGTGTTTACTGATTCCTCCATACGGAATTAGAATCTCATTTTTTAAGACATCGTCAAATATATACATTGCCTTTGACAACAAAAGATACATTAGATAATACTGAATTTGTATTTTAATATTTGATTTATCTGCTACATAAGGAAATCGTTCTAACCATTGCGGATAACATGAAAGAATTTTTTCTGCAAAATCATCCCTAACTTTTCTTTTAACGGAATCTGTTCGAATGCGATAATGATAAAAACATTCATGCGTTATATAAAGAGATTTCGTCTCTGCAACACATGGAATAGCGCAAAAAGTATCGTCAACAATATTATCACTTGGTTCCGGCATCATCTGATATCTTGTAATAAACTCTCTCTTATAAAGTTTATTACAAAGACTCGCCATAATTCCAAGTCTATAAAATTCCCCTGTATACAAAATATATGGTTCAATCTTTTGTTCGAATTCATCTCCTTTATATTCTCCCTCAACAAAGGATGGCAACCTTTTCATCTCACAATTTTCGGTTGAATCAAAAATTCCTGATTCCACTGTATCAACATGATATGTTTGCATATAATACACAAGTTTTTCAAACATTTGTGACTCTATCCAATCATCACCATCTATATAACCAATATATTCGCCTGTTGCTTTTTGAATTCCTGCTTTACGAGCGCTGTCAGCCCCTCCATTTTCTTTGTGGATAACCTTAATCCTAGAATCAACTTTTGCATATTCATCACATATTTTCCCACTAGAATCCAATGAGCCATCATCTACTAATATAATTTCTAGATTGCTGTATGATTGCTTTAAAATACTATCTATACACTGATGAATATACTTTTCAACTTCATAAAATATTGCAATTATACTTACCAGTCCTTTTGTCGTCCCATCTAATTCATGCTGCTCTATTTTATCTTTATCCACAAATATCCTCCCGAATCATAACAATCATATTTTTAAATTCTTATTACAATTACATAAATAATATTACTATTTATAAATATTTCTTAAAATATGCTTCCACACTTTCATCAAATGTAAATTGTATCTTTTTTTCTGGCAAACCATTTAGCAAAGCTATTAATTTCGCTTCATCCACTTTTTCTTCTGAAATAATCTTAATAATCTGTGCCACATCTTTCATAGACTCTACTGGCCAATTGTATCTTGCTATTTCTTGTGTTCCCAAACGAATTCCACTTCCCGAAAACAAGTCTTTATTTTTCTTATTTAATGTAATTCCATACTTTACACTATTTTTATAGATTCGATCCATCATCTTTTTATCTGTTCTTATAAATACCTGATGTGTTTTTGAATATCTGCTATTCTTAGATGCAATGTCTAAACCAAGTTCTGACAAATTTTTCCCAAGCTCATTTGCCAAGCAAACAATATGCTCTTGATATGCCTGACCAAAACTTTCAAACTCAATCAAAGCAAACAACAAACTTACCTTCTGATGCATCTGAGTATGTCTAATATAGATAGGATTAATCGTCATTTCTAGGCGTTCATGTAAACTATCATTATTTGTCATAATCAATCCACATGCTGGTCCTGGAAAAGTCTTATGTGTTCCTCCAAACATTACTAAATTTTCAATACTGTCCAAAGGATTATCAACTAATTTAGCTCCAATGATTCCCAGAAGCTGACTGGCATCATATAAAAGTACTGTACGACCCAATCGAAGTTTATTCACTTCTAGCGGATACATAATATCAGATGGTGCAAGTAAAATATAATCAATTTTTTCAGTCTCTAATCTATGATTAACTGCATCATAATCCAAATCAAAATTCTCGTAATCAAATGGAACTTCGCTTACTGTAAGACCTAATCTATCACAAATCGGCTTAACGGATGCATGACCTCCACTCTGACTTCCAAGAATCATAATACTATCACCAATTTTTGCCAACGACATAAGAACAATCATAAGACAATTCATCCCCGTAAGCGTTCTTGCATCTGCGTACTTTGCTCCAAATATAGTTTGACACTCATTAGAAATCATCTCATAGAAAGGCAACAAATAATTACTTCCAATAAAGTTATTATTTTCCTTATAAGAATAGGTATTACCTACAATATATCTTTCTTGAAATCCCATAGACAAAGGCATATTACAAAAATCTGAAATCACATTTTCTGCAGCACAAATGGGAAGCGTTTTATTGTAATATGTCTTAAAACTTTCTGTTATATTAACCAATTCCTGAATTTTATTGTCAAATCTCTTTACTTCCATCACTTCAAGGTCTGCATTTATTTTACAGATATATTTTTTCTGCTCAAATGTAAATGTAAATCCTTTACTTAAATCCTCTTTTGTAATTGGTGCAAATTTCGAGAGATTCCTTTCTGTTGTTTTTAAATATAAAGCTATTTTTTTCATCAATTCTGATTTTGAATCTGTTAAATAGTCTTCATCAAACTCTCTTAGTTCCTCCAAATAATCAAACTCATAAATAATATTATTTTCTACTCTTTTTGCATACATATATAGTTCCGAAAAATGGTCATCTTGAATATCCGCCCAGAACTTATTAATTGTCTCTGGTTGGTCAAACTCTTCCAATAAAATCTTTTTAAAATTCTCTGAAAAACGCTTGTTAAAATATGCATATCCCAGGGTCACCCAAGTATCTGCTGCACCGTAATAAGTATTAAGTATTTTATCATATCCATCCGTCTTTATTCCTCGTTCTTCTGTATCACCTTCTTTATAAACTGTACAGTAAAAAGCATCAAAAGCATATTTTTGAAAAATATTCTCTTTAAAATACAAATCTGAAGAAGTAACAATTGTATTCCCTAATTTTTCTCTAGCTGCCCATACACTAGCATGATTATTTCTAATTCGAAAGTCAGTCGTCTCCACAAAACTTACGCCATATTTTTCTCCCAAATAGTAGAATTTCTCTTTCATAAATCCAATAACCACTGTTATGTCATCAATTCCAACCTCTTTTAACTGTCGAATCTGTCTTTCTATAAGAACTTCACCCTTTACCGAAAGTAAACCCTTTGGTTTCTCAAAACAAAGAGGTACAAATCTTGAAGAAACACCAGCAGCCAAAATAATCGCATTATTAATTTCATGCTCTTTTAAATAATCGATTCCCTTTTGGGTAATATTACCACCCAATACATACTCTTCCATTTCTAAGTTTGCAAGTTCCGCATCAATAATAGAATAAGGCTTATATAATCTCTGTGCCATTAATTTACTATCCCATATCATACCCTGTTCTATATATCTAAGAATCTCAAACATTATTTTATTCATAACGAATCTCCCTTGTTTGCCTTTTATTTTTTTAATACCTATTCTTATTATGAGGAAATTTAATCTCAGATACCGGATGAACTTTTCTTTTTTCTATTGGTGGCAAGGCCATATAATCTCCATATAAAAATTCAAGATATTCTTCACTTTCTCTACTTCCTTTTAATACTACGTTTTCAAACATAA
>JBFHFI010000110.1:0-7584 GCA_041583675.1 Butyrivibrio sp.
AAATATGTCAACAGATGAACAATTAATCTATACAGATTTGGCAGAAACAATTGTGTCTATGACAGGAACTTTACTTGATACAATTACTTATGTATTGGTTGGATTTGCAGCAATTTCTCTTGTAGTCTCAACAATTATGATTAGTATTATTACTTATGTTTCAGTAATTGAAAGGACGAAGGAGATCGGAATTTTAAGAAGTGTTGGAGCCAGGAAAAAAGATATTTCTAGAGTGTTTAATGCAGAAGCAGTTATTATAGGGTTTACATCTGGATTATTGGGCGTAGTGTTAACTTTTATTTTAACGATCCCAATTAACAGTGTGATTAATAACCTTACAGGAATACAAGGAGTTGCCGACTTACAGATTACGTATGCCATTGTTCTTATTATAGGAAGTATGATTTTGACATTATTGGCAGGATTTATACCATCTAGAATGGCTGCAAAAAAGGATCCAGTAGTAGCTCTAAGAAGTGAATAAAAAAAATTTGATTGATTAATCAAATTAATATTGACTTAGATGTTTCGCATGGTTATACTTAGTATAAGAGTTGTTACGACAACAGCATGCAAAGAGGCATAGCACAGGTGTGCTATGTCTCTTTTTGTTTTTTAAAAAGATCTCTGGATAGGAGTTTGGATATGGTAAATAGATATGCAATCAAAGGAACGTTTATAGAGACCCCTAGTAAAAAAGGGTTTGTTATTCAAGAAGGATATCTTATTGTTGAAAATGGGATTAGCCAAGGAATATATGAAGAATTGCCAAAAGAAATGCTAGATATATGGATAGAAGATTATTCTGGTAAAATTATAATACCTGGAATTTCTGATATTCATCTTCACGGACCTCAATATCCAATTTGTGGAAATGGAATGGATTTGGAATTATTGGAATGGTTAGATACTTATACCTTTCCACAAGAAGCCAAATTTATAGACAAAGAATATGCGAAGACAGTATACCAAGCATTTGTAAAAGAATTAAAAAACAGTTATACAACAAGAGCCTGTATATTTGGAACCATTCATCAACCAGCAAATCTCATTCTTATGGACTTGCTTGAAGAATCGGGACTAATTACATATGTTGGAAAAGTAAACATGGACCGAAATTCACCGAAGATATTAATTGAGAAAAGTGCTGAAATATCTGCAAAACAAACAGAAGAATGGATTCAGATAGCACAAAAACATTACAAAAACACGAAGCCAATAATTACACCTAGATTCATACCAACATGTACCGATGAATTAATGAAAATACTTGGAGATTTAAAAAAAGAATATAAGATTCCCTATCAGTCACATTTATCAGAAAATACTTCAGAGATACGATGGGTACAAGAACTTTGTCCTAATTCCGAATCTTATACCAATGCATATGATAACTTAGGAGCATTTGGTGAAGAATCTACAACAATTATGGCTCATTGTGTTTATTTATCACAAGAAGAACAAGAGTTTTTGAAAAAACACCAAGTATATATTGCACATTGTCCAGATTCTAATATTAATCTAGCATCTGGAATTGCCCCTGCAAGGGAATATTTAAATAAAGATCTTTTGGTAGGACTAGGGTCTGATATCGGAGGAGGAGCTAGTCTGGATATGTTCTATATTATAAGATCCGCAATACAATCATCGAAACTTTATTGGAGATTAATAGATCAAGAAGCATTACCATTGAAATTAGAAGAGGTTTTTTATATGGCAACAAAAGTAGGTGGTTCTTTTTTTGGAAAGGTGGGAAGCTTTGAAAAAGGATATGAGGTAGATGCTTTGGTTTTAGAAGATCTGAAGAGTAACATTGGAGAACTTACACCAGTTCAAAGGTTAGAAAAGTTAATTTATTTAGGCGATTATAGTAATATTTATGCAAAATATATTTATGGAAATAGAATTAAATAGTCAAGAAGGAGATTTAATGAAAGGTATGAAACCAGAGGATAGAATTCTAGAAGCAGCATTAAATGTAGTTGAGAAAAATACAATAAGTGGGACAAGAATGCATTTGATTGCAGCAGAAGGCAATATGGTTCAATCTAATTTACATTATTATTTTAAAACTAAGGAAGAATTGCTGTTAAGACTTCAAGATAAAGTATTGATGAAATGTTTGGAACTTAGAGATAAAGACAGGGAAAAAGCAGAAGATACTTTACAATCTCAATTAAATATTTTTTTTCATCAAAAACAACAATTTCTTTTGGATTATAGACAATATGATTTTGCGGAAGTTGATTTTTGGGTACAAGCAAGGACAAATGATAAAATTAAACAAGTGTTTATTCAGTCTTTTTCAGGGTGGAGAAAAGAAATTAGTGTTTTATTAGAAAAATACTGCCCAGAACTAGAGGATGAGAAAAAGAATATGATACCTGCAGTTGTGGTTTCTTTATTGGAAGGAGCAACAATGCAATATTTAATTGATGAGGATAGTTTTTCTTTGCAACAATATATGGAATTTTGTGAAAAACAGATTTTAAATATGATTGAAAGTAAGTAGGTGATAATATGAGATTAATAGATACTGTAGATGCACAGGGACATGTTTTGTGCCATGACATTACAAGAATTATAAAAGGTATAACCAAAGAAACAGCATTTAGAAAAGGACATATTGTAACGGAAGAAGACATTCCAATGCTATTAAACTTAGGGAAGGATCATCTCTATGTATGGGAAAATGATGATACAGTATATCATGAGAATGAAGCAGCTGAAATCCTTGCAAGTATGTGTGGAACTGAAAATATGACATGGTCTGAGGTGAAAGAAGGAAAAATCGAACTCAAATCTCAGGTAGATGGATATTTTATGTCAGATATAGAAAGAATGATGGCAGTAAATCAAATGGGAGAACTTATGATTGCTGCGAGGCATTCAGGAACACCTGTAAAAAAAGGAGATAAATTAGCAGGTACAAGAGTAATACCATTGGTTATTAATAAAGAAAAATTAAACTATGCAAAGCAAACATTTGGAATTACACCATTAATGTCTGTTTATCCATATAAATCTATGAAAGCGGGAATTGTAACAACTGGAAATGAAGTATTTTATGGAAGAATTAAAGATACCTTTGGTCCAGTGATCAAAGATAAATTTGCTGAATATGGAACAGAAATCATAGAACAAAAAATCATAGGTGATGATATGAATGCTATAAAAGAGGGAATTCTTTCTTTGATAGACCAGGGTGCTGATATTGTTGTGTGCACAGGAGGAATGAGTGTAGATCCAGATGATCGAACACCTTCTGCTATTAAAGAAACTGGGGCTGAGATTATTAGTTATGGAGCACCGGTTCTTCCTGGAGCAATGTTTTTAATGGCATATACAGAAGCAGGAATACCAATAATGGGACTTCCAGGTTGTGTTATGTATGCAAAGAGAACGATATTTGATCTTGTATTACCGAAAGTTATTGCTGGAGTTCCAATTACACAAGATTGGTTGGCGAGTCTGGGAAATGGTGGTTTATGCTTGAATTGTGAAGTATGTAATTATCCAAATTGTGGATTTGGGAAATAGTGATTCTATTATTAGAGGTTTTTATTGAAAGAGGAGACGCTGATTTATGGAAAATAAATTAACACATTTTGACAATAATGGAAATGCAAGAATGGTAGATGTTTCAGAAAAAATCAATACTTCAAGAGAAGCGATAGCGGAAGGGTCCATTCGTGTAAATAATGAAATAATGAAAATGATTTTAGAAGGATCAGGAAGTAAAGGAGACGTTCTTGGAGTTGCTAGAATTGCAGGAATTATGGGAACAAAAAGAACGGGAGATTTAATTCCACTTTGTCACCCTTTGATGCTTGATAAAAGTACAATGGATTTTCGCATAGACGATAAAAATAATCAGATATATGCGACCTGTACTGTAAAACTATATGGAAAAACAGGCGTTGAGATGGAAGCATTAACAGGAGTAACAATTGCTTTATTGACAATTTATGATATGTGTAAAGCCATAGATAAAACCATGAGTATTGAACAGGTTCATTTAGTAAAAAAAACTGGAGGCAAAAGCGGAGTATTTGAAGGTGGTTTTTATGAAAGATAAATGGAAAAGAAATATTAATTATATAAGAATTTCAGTAACGGATCGATGTAACTTACGCTGCTGCTATTGTATGCCAGAAGAGGGAATTGAATGGGAATCAGAGGACCAATATTTGTCCTTTGATGAAATTGAAAAAATTGTTCAAGCAGGAGCGCAAATAGGAATAGAAAAAATTAAAATCACCGGAGGAGAGCCTTTGGTGAGAAAAGGCGTTACAAGTTTGATTGCGAATCTTAAGAAAATTTCTGGAATTCAACAAGTTACACTCACAACCAATGGAGTTTTATTAGAAGAAAATGTAGATGAATTAGTAAAGGCTCATATTGATAGTATTAATGTTAATCTTCCTTCTATGGATCAAAAGTCATATATGGAAATAACAAGAAGAGATGAATTTTTTCAAGTATATCGTGGAATTGAAAAAGCAATTCGTCAAGGATTACAGATTAGAATTAATTGTGTGAATAGAGAAAATCTATTGGATTCAGAAATACAAGAATTCTTAGCATTAATTAAAAAATATCAAATTAGTGTTAGGTTTATTGAAATGATGCCTATAGGATATGGAAAATTATATAAAACTAGAGATAATGATGATATTTACAAAAAAATAGAGGAATTAAGTAATGAAAAACTAACAACATCTACATTCAAAGGAAATGGACCAGCAATATATTATGATTTAAAAGGATACTTAGGGAATATAGGATTTGTAAGTGCGGTTACACATCAATTTTGTGATTCTTGTAATCGAGTAAGAGTTAGTGCACAAGGGGATATGAAATTATGTTTGAATCATGATGTGGGAATTTCTTTGAAAAAATTTGCACAAACTGGAACAATACAAGAGTTGAAAAAAGCTATGGAACAAGCTATTTATGAAAAGCCCAAAGAACATTGTTTTTATCAAGAGGAACAAAAAGATATTGAGTTAAAAAATATGGTGCAAATTGGAGGATAGATAAGTGGTAAAAGGAATTGTAAAAGCTGTATGTCTTAGTGAGACCAAGGGAATTGCAAAAAAAGATATTAAGAAAGCACTGTTTATAGAGAATTACGGAATGGAAAAAGATGCTCATGCAGGGAATTGGCATAGGCAGATAAGTCTATTGTCATATGAGCAAGTAGAAGCTTTTCGAAAAAGAGGTGTTCAAGTAGAAGATGGTGCATTTGGTGAAAATTTATTGGTATCAGGAATAGAATTTAAATTATTACCAATTGGTAGCAAAATTATATGTAATGAGGTAGAGCTAGAAGTTACGCAGATTGGAAAAGAATGTCATAGTGGATGTGAGATTTTTAATCAAGTAGGAGATTGTATTATGCCAAGAGAAGGAATCTTTGCAGTAGTAAAAAAAGGTGGAATTATTCATACGGGGGATGAAATGTATGTTCAAGAAACAATATAAAGCAGCAGTAATCACGTTAAGTGATAAAGGTGTAATTGGAGAAAGAATAGATACGAGTGGACCTAGTATAATAAAAGAATTGCAAGAAAAGGGATATGAAATTGTTGAATATATGATATTACCAGATGAGAAAGAACAATTAAAAACAAATTTGATTCATCTATGCGAGGATCAAAAGTGTCAATTAATTATTACAACGGGGGGAACTGGTTGTTCACCAAGGGATATTACACCGGAAGCAACCAATGAAATATTGGAAAAACAAGTACCAGGAATTGCAGAAGCAATTCGATATAAGAGTATGCAAATTACACCACGAGCAATGTTAGGAAGAGGCGTATCAGGAATTCGTAATCATACTTTAATTGTGAATTTGCCAGGAAGTGAAAAAGCAGTAAAAGAAAGTCTTGAAGTTATTATAGATACATTAGATCATGCTATGGATACTATAAACGGAGCTTCAGGAGATTGTGGAAGATAAGAATTCTAAAGTATAAATGAGAAGGAGGGAAAAATGAGTTTTTATAAAATAATTCAAGAGCAAATAGAAAATGGTCAAGCTGTATTGGTAGAAACAGAATTTCCTAATAGTAGGAAAGGGAAAATAGAAGATTGTAAAAGAAATATTTATGGCCAGAAAGAAATTTTACAAAAAGAAAATCATCCTTTGTTAAAAACACTGAAACAGGGAAAGCCTATTGTAGAAACTTCGAATCATATTATTTTAAAAGAACCATTTTTTCCAAAAGAAAGATTGATTGTGTTTGGTGGAGGTCATATTGCGATTCCCCTTGTTACAATGGGAGCCATGTCAGGATTTCGTGTTACGGTAGTGGATGATAGACCAACTTTTGCTAATAGAACAAGATTTCCAGACGCAGAACAAGTAATATGTGATAACTTTGAGCATTCATTTATTGATTTAAAGATAAAACCCAATGACTTTATTGTCATAATTACAAGGGGACATAAATATGATGAAACATGTTTAAGAGAGATTTTAAAAAGACCGGAAACAGTCTACATTGGAATGATCGGATCTAAAAGACGTGTGGCAACTGTATTTCAAACTTTAGAGAAAGATGGGTTTGAACCAGAAAGAATTCAACATGTATGTTCTCCAATTGGACTTTCTATTGGGGCGGTTACACCAGAGGAAATAAGTATTTCCATTTTGGCTGAAATTATACAGAGAAAAAGAAAAGATTCCAATTTGAGTATGTTTATTAATCGTTCGGATATGGAGACAGAGATGATAGCATACCTTTCAGAAGTCAAAGAACCATGTGCAGTCATTACGATTATGGAAACGCATGGATCTGTTCCTAGAAATGCAGGTGCTAAAATGATTGTATATCAATCAGGTCGTATTCAAGGAAGTGTAGGTGGAGGATGTTCAGAATCCCAAGTAATGCACCAAGCTATAGAAATCATAGGTACTAGAAATTGGGAGATGGTTACAATTGATTTAACCCAAGATGCAGCGGAAGAAGAAGGAATGGTTTGTGGGGGAACAATGACTTTATTAATTGAAGATTATGTGGATTGAGAGGGCATAAATGGTAGAAGCGATTATATTAGCAGCAGGATATTCAAGCAGAGCAGAATGTTTTAAAATGGAATTAATGATAGAAGAACAACCTTTATTACAACATGTTATACAAGCATTCTATCCCATATGTGATGCTATTTATGTAGTGGGAGGATATCAATATAAAAGATTAATTCCTATGATTGAACCTTATCAAGCAAAAGTGGAATTAGTAGTAAATCAGGATTTTGATCAAGGGATGTTTTCTTCAGTACAAGAAGGAGTTCGTCATATACAGGGGGAAAGCTTTTTCCTTACGCCGGGAGATTATCCACTGATTCATACAGAAATATGTCAGGAAATGTTGGATTTACAAGAAGAATATGTAATTCCAAGTTATCAATACCATGGGGGCCATCCTATTTTACGTCCATTTTCAGCAAAAAAGGAAATATTAGAAATGGATATTCAAAGTAATTTAAAAGAATTTTTAAAAAATAAAAAGATTACTTATTTTGAAGTGGAAGATATCAGTGTAATTAAAGACTTGGATACACAAAAAGATT
>JBFHFI010000111.1:0-7566 GCA_041583675.1 Butyrivibrio sp.
AGAATTGTATGTTTAGGGGGTGTTGATGCATGTCCACCCTTGCTATCCATGGTAAACTCCATATTGACGCTTCCTTTTTCACCAATACCTATTAAAGCACATTCTTGTTCTACTCCTGGGAATATATGGTCTACAACCGCACCACCTTCATCAAGTACCATATCTGGATGTATTCCTTTGGATTCTAAATAACTTACAATATCTTTACATGTATCTCCATCAATTTCTTCTTCTCCAGAAAAAGATAAGTACAAATCATTTGCTGGTAAATAATCCTCTGATAACAATTGTTCTAATGCTTCTACCACTCCACACAAGGTCCCTTTGGTATCCAAGGTTCCTCTTCCCCAAATGTATCCATCTTCAATGATTCCGTCAAAAGCAGGTTTGGTCCACATGTTTTCTTCAATTGGTACCACATCATAATGTGCCATACATACTGTTACTTTTTCTTGTGATTTTCCCTTGATGTAATATAAAAGACCAGTCTTCCCTATTTTTTCTAACGAAGCCTTTTTGTGAATCAAAGGAAAGCGTGTTTTTAGCAATTCTTGAAATTTCTCAAATTCTACTCTATCTACCAATGATTCATCCCTATTTGAAACAGTACGGCATTGAATCATCGCAACCATATCTTCTGTAATTTTTTTCCTATTAGTAACCACTGATTCTGCCGGAATTACTTCTTGTTGTTTCGGAACAAATAATAAAGCTCTAACAACTATAATTCCAATAAAAAGGAGAACAATTCCTCCAATGATAAGTCCTACCATTATAAAATTCCTTTCTTATACATAATTCTACTACTTCCAATTGCAATCAATATTCCTACAGGTACAAGAATTCCCACCGAACTTGCTAGAGAAGGAACTAATAAAAATAAAATAACCATAAAAATCAATGGTGTAATTGCAATTTTCCAGTTTTTACTTACATAAACTACGGCAAGTCCTCCAAATAAAGCTGGAAGAATATTTTCAAATGCCGGTTGTAATACTTCCATATCCAATACAGGTCTAAGAAATGATAAAAATATCACTCCTAAAGTAATCACAATTGTTGTAACAATAGAACTTGTTGCAATTGCAATTGTCGAAACCAATTCTGCTTCTTCTGTTCCTGGTTTTACCCCTGCATTTTCCATTGCATTTAATGCACTAGGTGCTTTGATATTCGTAATATTTCCAGTTACAAAGGCAAGATATGTTCCTCCTGTCCCAAGCATTGGTGTATACGTAATTACTTCTATCACACCTACCGTCCAAAATATAGGTGCTACTCCTAATAAACCTTTTAAAACTGCTGAACCTTCTGGCCATGCATCATAATGTACACATATCAATATTGGAACAAGTAGGACCATTACAACTGCGGACCAAATCCAAATTTTACCATATAAGTTTGTTTTTTGATCATATGTTTTCATTGTACTCCTCCTATCAATATTCCAAGTATCACTGCGACCGCCATTGCCCCTAACATACTAAAAGCTAATGCAAATGTCTCAATCCACTTTATTTTATATTTTTTAACTAAAATACCACATACTCCCATAATTGCCGCTGATGCTAAAAGAACAAAAATAGGAATAAATCCTTCCAATCCATTTCTTACGTCTGCAAAAACCATTCCAAGAAATGCTGAAATCATTCCAAGAAACATTGCTGACATAAAGATTTCTCCCCACTTGCTATCTTTGGATTTTATTTTTAACATTCCACCATTTATTTTTTTCATAAGTAATGGCGGTAAAACAATACTAGGTAATATACCAAGTGTCATTACCCATGCAATAGCAGTATAAGTTGATGCCTCGCTAATTGTATTTGATAATTCAAGTCCCAATGCTTTTGCAGTTGATGTTGCCGCTGGTAATTCATAAGTAATTGCACCAATTACGCTCATTCTAATCCAAGGAAGCGGAATTCCTAAAAATTTTGATAATGTTAATACTCCAATCAAAATTGAAATTGCGGGTGCTACTGTAAATACAGCTGTAGAAATAACGATTTTTTTTAGTTTGTCCTTTTCCATGCCAATTACGATTCCTCTTTTGTATGCACGAACCAAAAAAAAGAAAGATTGTGCAAGAACAAATATCACAATACAAATTGCTATGCCATATAAGAAACTACTATTCGGGCTAAAATTCATGTGTCACTCTCCTCATATTTAAGTTTTATTTTCTCTTGAGTATAGCCTTTTTTTCTATAAAGAACAAGTCCCAAGGCCTTTATTTATTGATTATTTCGTATTCATCCTCTTTGTTTTCCAAAAAAGTTTTTACGGATTCTTAAACGCATTTATCTCTTACTCCTTCTAATTTAAATCCTACAATTCTCGATTTTCACTGTATATACATCTGTCTTGTCATATAAAACCACTTGTGATATTATAGTTTACATCAATCACTTATTTGCGTTGGAGGAATTATTATGATCAATATTATAGAAAAAATAAATATTTTGAAAAAAGAAAAAAATGCTGTTATTCTCGCACATTATTATACTCCAAAAGATGTTCAGGAAATAGCCGACTATATTGGAGATTCTTTTTATTTAAGTAAATTAGCTTCTCAAATCACTCAAGATACCATTGTCTTTTGTGGTGTTCATTTTATGTGTGAAAGTGCCAAAATTCTCAATCCGGAAAAAACCATTTTAATGCCCGACTTGGAATCTGATTGCCCAATGGCTCATTTTTCTATTCCTGAAGATATTCAGAATATTCGATTACAATATCAAGACTTAGCCGTTGTATGTTATATCAACTCTACTTCCGAAGTAAAAGCATATTCTGATGTTTGTGTTACTTCCTCCAATGCAATAAAGGTAATTCAAAAACTACCCGAAAAAAATATATATTTTATTCCCGATCAGAATTTAGCACAATATGTAGCACAGAAAATCCCAGATAAAAACTTTATCTTTCACAAAGGATATTGTCCTACACATATGAATATTACACTTCAAGATATTATATCAATAAAAAAAGAGCATCCCCATGCCCTTGTACTTGCGCATCCTGAATGCAGTCCTGAAGTTTTAAAATTTGCAGATTATATTGGGAGTACCTTGGGGATTATTCAATATGCATCTCTCTCTTGTAATAACGAATATATTATTGCTACTGAACTAGGCGTAATTCATGAATTAACCAAGAAAAACCCAACTAAATTTTTCTATCCCGTTTCTTCTAATACCGTTTGTCCAAATATGAAGAAAAATTCTTTAAAAAAAATTCTCACCGTATTAGAGACGGGCTCTAATGAAATTCTAGTTTCTGAGGATATCCGGATTCGTTCTCTTCCTCCATTGTCCAAAATGTTAGAACTTGCCTAATAAAGCCCATTAAAAAAGGAGTTTACAATGAAAGCTTTAAATACAGATGTAGTAATTATAGGAAGTGGGGTCTCTGGTTTGTATAGTGCCTTGCATCTTTCTAAAGATTTAAGAATTATAATTTTATCCAAAGATTCATTGAAAAATAGCGATTCATATTTAGCCCAAGGAGGTATTTGTGTTCTTCGAGATGAATCTGATTACAAAAATTATTATGAAGATACCATGAAAGCTGGCCATTATGAAAACAATCCACAATCAGTAGAGATTATGCTACGTTCTTCTATGGATGTTATTCAGGACCTAATCAACTATGGCGTACAATTTGAAAGAAAAAATGGAGATTTTCTTTATACCCGAGAAGCTGCCCATTCCCAACCAAGAATATTATATCATCAAGATATTACTGGACAAGAAATAACAAGTCATCTCTTATCTCAAGTACAATCACTATCAAATGTCAGTTTTTATAGCAACACTACAATGACTGACTGGATTTGTTCCCATAATTCATGTTATGGAATTATCGCCCAAGACAATAACACAAAAGAAAATATTCAAATTACCGCTAAGAAAATTATATTAGCTACCGGAGGAATTGGCGGATTGTACCAGCACTCTACTAATTTTCCACATTTAACTGGTGATTCTATCTCCCTAGCAAAACAATATCATGTTAATTTAAAAAACCTGGATTATGTACAAATTCATCCCACAACATTATATTCTCAAAAACCCGGTAGAAGATTTCTTATTTCTGAATCTGTAAGAGGTGAAAATTCAATTTTACTTGATTCTTCTAAACGCCGTTTTGTAAACGAACTTTTACCAAGAGATATCTTAACTGCCAAAATTTATAAACAAATGAAAAAAGACAATACACCCTATGTACTATTGTCCATGGTTGATTTAGGGATAGACACAATTATGTCTCACTTTCCTAATATCTATGTCAGATGTTTGCAAGAAGGTTATGATGTAACAAAAGTTCCAATTCCTGTTGTACCTGCCCAACACTATTTTATGGGTGGCATTGCAGTCAATACAGATAGTCATACATCTATGAATCATTTATATGCTGTTGGTGAAACCGCCTGTAATGGTGTTCATGGTGCAAATCGACTTGCAAGTAACTCTTTATTAGAAAGTCTTGTTTTTTCTAAAAGAGCTGCTATACATATTAATACTAATATATTATTACAAAAACAAACCATCCATGTTCCTAGTTACTAATAAACATATAACAAAACAAAGAGGTATCTTATGAATCCAATTACTATGACCCTACAATCTGACCCATTAATCTTAATGGCCCTAAAAGAAGATATTACCAATGAAGATATTACTACCAACGCCATCCTCCCCCATAATACTTTAGGAACCGCTCAACTAATTTGTAAACAAAATGGTATTATTTCAGGTTTATGGGTATTCAAAAGAGTTTTTTTCCTCCTAGACCCTAATATTAATATTATCTTTCAAGCAAATGATGGTGATTCTGTATCCAATGGCCAACAAATTGCTACAATTACAGGAGATATGCGTGTTATTTTATCTGGAGAACGTACTGCACTTAACTACTTACAAAGAATGAGTGGTATCTCTACTTATACATATTCTCTTGTTCAGCTTATAGAACCAAGCACAATCAAACTTTTAGATACTAGAAAAACCACCCCCAATATGCGTATTTTTGAAAAATATGCTGTTCGCATGGGTGGTGGTAACAATCATAGATATAATTTATCAGACGGAATCTTAATCAAGGATAATCACATCAGTGCCGCTGGTGGAATTTTAGAAGCTGTAACTTTAGCCAAGGCAAATACTTCTTTTGTTCGTAAAATAGAAGTAGAAGTCGAGAATCTATCTATGGTTGAACAAGCCGTACAAGCAGGTGCTGATATTATTATGCTGGACAATATGTCCTATACTGATATGGAAATAGCAATTCAAAAAATCAATGGAAAAGCACAAACAGAATGTTCTGGTAATATTACATTAGAGAATATTAAAATCCTCTCAAATATTGGTATTGACTATATTTCCTGCGGTGCCCTTACTCATTCTGCGCCTATTATGGATCTATCTCTAAAAAATTTACATTGCTTATAAAATATAGCCCTTAGTTGATTTTTTTCTTTTATTCAAGTAAACTTAAGGTAAAATATGTAAAAGAGGGTTTTATGCACATTCGTAAAAAGATATTATTTAATAAAGAAAATACTTTCTTACCAATTTTTATTTTTTCACTTGGATTATCCTGGACATTGTCCTTTCCTTATCATAATCAAGTCCTATATGAATTTAAAGATTGTGATCACATACATTTTCATCTGCTTTCTCTTCTTGGCCTCTTTGCAATTAGCATGGGCTTATTAGTTGCTGGTTGCTTTGTAAATACCATTGCACATGCACGCATTACTATTATGATTTATCTACTACTTAGTATACTTACTTGTTTGTTTTTTTTATTTAATTCACACTATCTCTGGATGACTTTTGGAGTTATTTCTTCTTTTTTTTCTGGAATTTCTCTTGCCTCTTGGGGGTTTTATTATCGATATTATTTTCCTCGTAAATCAAGAATGCGTGTTGCTGCAATTGTCTTAATTCACGCAACAGTTGTTTCTGTTTTCTTGGATATTATTTCTATTCTTTTCTCACAACGCCTTGAGCTTATGCTTTTTTGTATTATTTTAACCATTGCTTTTTTTTTATTATGGTTTTTACCAACCTCGGATCTTTCAATCTCGAAAATTTCTAACGTCTTCACCTACAAATCTCCTTTATCTAAACCCGTAGGCATCTTGTGTTTATTTGTTATGTTAATTTCAATTAACTCAGGTTTTATGACTAAATCTCTTTCTCCAACATTTGAAATAAATGCAATCTACAGGTATCTTTTATTTATAGTCCCATATTTATTCGCAATTACTATTTTAAAAAAATTCCCTCTAAAGTATAGTTTCGAACAAGTATTCCACATTATTATGTCCCTTATGGGTTTATCTTATTTAGCCTATATTGGTTTTGGAAATACCCTTATTGGATATATAACAGTATCAATTCTAGCATTTAGTTCTATTGGTTTAATTGATTTATTATGGCTTGGCATAATAGGTGAATTATTAGAATATAACCAAAATGCAGCTATAATCACGGGAATCACTATGTCTGCAAATGTAATTGGTTTTTTACTTGGAAGCATTATTAGTAGTTTTCTCTTGGATATTGAAATTTCTACCATAACACTTACACTCATCCTCTCATCCTTTCTATTTATATTATTTATGTTTATGCCACATTTACACAATTCCTTATTAATTCTAATTAATAACCATGAACATTATCAAAATCACATTATAGAATTATCTCAAGATCAAATGATTATTAATTTTTTATCAAAGGGTATTCTAACAAATCGTGAAAAAGATATTGCTCAATTTCTTTTAAAAGGTGCTCCTTATAAAATCATTGCTGCTGATTTAAAAATAAGTGAAAATACAGTTCGTTCCCATGTAAAAAAAATATATTTAAAATATGAAGTTCAAAGCCGTTCAGAACTTATAAACCTTATGATTCAAGAATATTCCTCCTAAATTATTGATAATAAATCTCAAAAGACACATTTCCTTCCTTGTAATACTAATATGTGATATGAATTTAGAAGTAAATTCGCGTTTTTTCGCGTTTTCACTCTTTTCTTTTACGTAGATTAAATATATAATATTTATATACAGCTGAACTAATTGGGGGAATGTCTAAAAGTTATATGTGCAGGCTGTCATTATAAACAGTTTTTTTTATATATTGTAAAAAGATTTTGAGATAAATTCGTACAACAAAAATTTGTTTTTTATACTTATTTATTATTTGAAATGATCAATCTTCTTAGGGGAGCAAGTTCGATTGTAATCATAGTCATAACCAATCTCTTGTTAAGATATATAAAAATTACCTTGTTATAATCAGAATAGTATTGTATCAATTTTATAAATTGAATTTACTTGATAAGGATTCTGCTGTGCACATAGCGACTATATAGAATTCTATCCTACTAGTATGTAGTGTTTTCCAGATTTTGGAACTGAACGGTTCACTGTATCATTAGTACAAGAAAAGAGTGATGTTTTTACATCACTCTTTTCTTATGGTTTTTAATATTTTAATAATTTCATGTTTTTTTGCTAATTCTTCTGAAAATGCACTTGCACTTCCTGCT
>JBFHFI010000112.1:0-7555 GCA_041583675.1 Butyrivibrio sp.
AGGAATATAAACCATGACTCTAGAAATAACTACTTTATACAAACTAATCATCCTGTATATGCTTGATCGCGTTGACTTCCCTCTTTCAAACTCCACCATTTCTGGATTTATACTTGAAACAGGGTATACAGACTTTCTTACCGTTCAAGAAGTCATTGGTATTTTACAAGATGATAGCTTGATTGACGTTGAAAGTAGCAGAAGTAATACAAGTTATACCATCACTGAACAAGGAAAAGAAATGTTAGAATATTTTGGCAATAAAATATCTGAAGAGATAAAAAAAGAAATCAATGAATATCTAACCAAAAACAAATATGAACTCAAACAAGTTGCTAATGTAATCTCCGAATTTTATCGCACAACCTCCGGAGATTACGCTGTTCATTGCTGTGTTAAAGAAAATGGAGCAAGCTTAATTGAATTAACAGTTTCTGTCCCTGATGAAGACGTTGCCGATTTTATGTGTGGGAAGTGGAAAGATGAAAGTCAACATATCTATGAATATATTATTAAAAAATTAATGTAATTAAAAACCATGGAAATACAAGAATTCTTGTATTTCCATGGTTTTTTAATAAAAATTACATCTTTACTGTTTCACCCATTCACCGTCAATATATAAATATGTTCCAGCCGCTTTCCCTTCTGCATAATATGTATCTTTAAACAAGTCATTGCCCAAAAACACATTATATTCTAACGTAACGTCTGAACCAATTGTAACCTTTGTAATATTATTTCCCGTAAATGATTCCTGGTCTAACCTCATTAAACTTGAAGGTAACTCTACTTCCGTTAAATCATTATCCTTAAACGCTCTAGCATGTATTTGCACAATCTCACTATCCGAAGCAAATGTAACTGACGTCAAATCATTCCCACTAAATGCATCTTGATATACTCTTAACACATTCACGTCATCTAATGTACTAGGAACAATAATATCAGTCGCAGTTCCAACATAGTCAATAATTGCCTGTTCAAACCAAAAGGAAGCTGTTCCAAATGTAACATCACTAGCAGTTACTATATATGAAGACTCTTCTATACTTTCCGAGATGATCCACTCTTTACTATTATAATCCCATTTAAAAGCCATATCTGATTGCTTAGGTGTTGGTATTTCTGCATAAAAATCTTCATCCACAAGTAATAGTAATAATTCTTCATCTGTTGATTCACTGTCTTCAAAAAGATTAGGGGACGGTTCTTCTGTATAATATATACGCGTCGCTTCATTTAATCCACTTAAAACATAATCATCTGTAGCAACTTTGGATTTTTGAATATAAGAACTTAACACCGGCACTAGAACCGCAACAAGAATTGCCAATATTGCAATTACAACAATAAGTTCAACCAATGAAAATCCACTATCGTCTCTCTTTTCCTTCAAAATATGCCCCCCTCTCTATCTGAACATGTTGGTATTAACTATTGTATTTATTCTATTCTATTTCAGCAATGGGGTCAATAATCTCCCAAATTTGATCCAGCCCCTGTTTTGTCTGTGCAGAAAAAGGAATTACATTTCCTTCCGAACCCATTCCCAATCCCTCTTTTACAAGTTTAATCTGTTTTTGAATCTGACTTCTATTAATTTTATCTAATTTAGTTGCTATAATAATTGGCTGATATCCTTGATAAAGAATCCATTCATACATAATTTTATCATTTTCAGATGGCTTATGTCGAATATCAATCAAAAGAAATACCTGTTTTAATTGTACAGAAGTATGAAGATAATTCTCAATCATCTTTCCCCATCGTTGTCGAATTTGTATTGTTGTTTTCGCAAATCCATATCCAGGTAAATCCACCAAAAAGAATAAATCATTAATATTATAAAAATTAATCGTTTGTGTCTTTCCGGGTTGAGACGATATTTTTGCATATGATTTTCGATTCATTAAAGCATTAATCAAAGATGATTTCCCCACATTTGATTTTCCTGCAAATGCCACTTCCGGAAGTGTATTTTCAGGTATAACGCTTGTAATTCCACATACAGTTTCTAAATTCACTTTTTTTATTACCATTTTTTTACCTCAATGCGGCATTTACAACATCATCCATTGTCTTCACAAATTTGATATCCAGCCCTTCTATGATCTCTGTCTCAATTTCGTTTAAATCTTTTTTATTCTTTTCTGGGATCAAAACAATTTTCATTCCAATAGTTTTTGCTGCCAGTAGTTTTTCTTTCAGCCCTCCAATAGGAAGTACTAATCCATGTAATGTAATCTCACCAGTCATTGCCACTTCACTTCTTACTTTTCTATTCGTAAGTGCTGATATCATAGCCAATGTCATTGTAACCCCTGCAGATGGGCCATCCTTTGGTACTGCCCCTTCTGGAATATGAATATAAATATCTTTTTGCTCAAAAAATTGATTATCAATTTTATATTTATTAGATTCAGATCGAATATATCCAAGAGCCACTGTTGCTGATTCTTTCATAACATCACCAAGCTTACCTGTCAATATTAATGAACCTTTTCCTGGCATCACTCCTGCTTCCACATCCAATGTAGTTCCTCCTACACTTGTCCAAGCTAAACCTTTTACCACACCAACTAAATCATTTTTCAAAGCATCTTCTACTGTATACTTAATTGCACCCAAATATTTTTCAATATTCTTACCTGTAATTCTATGAGTCTTTTTTTCTTTACTAAAAATACTTCTAGCACTTTTTCTACAAATTGACCCAATCGTTCTTTCTAAATTTCTAACTCCTGCTTCCCTTGTATATCCTGAAATTATAAGTTTCAAAGCTTCGTCTGAGAAATGTATTTGTTTTTTTGTTAATCCATTTTTTATTATCTGTTTTTCTATCAAATGTTCTTTTGCAATATAAAACTTTTCAGTTTCTGTATAACTATTTAGTTCAATTAATTCCATTCGGTCTAAAAGTGGTTTTGGAATTGTACTAGTATCATTCGCTGTTGCAATAAATAAAACTTCTGACAAATCCACCGGCATTTCTATATAATGATCTCTAAATGAATTATTTTGTGCACTATCAAGAATCTCTAATAATGCAGAAGATGTATCTCCTCTACTATCTGTTCCCACTTTATCAATTTCATCTAACAGCATCAAAGGATTTCCCACTTTTGCCTGCCTTAATCCTGCAATAATTCTACCTGGCATAGCACCTACATAAGTTTTTCTATGTCCACGAATCTCAGCCTCATCTCTAACTCCACCAAGACTAATTCTAATATATTCTTTATTTAAAGCTCTAGCAACAGAAGAAGCAATTGAGGTTTTACCCGTACCTGGAGGTCCTACCAAACAAATAATAGGCGTATCTCCCTTGTCCGTAAGTGCTCTTACCGCTAAAAACTCTATTATTCTCTCTTTTACTTTTTTTAATCCATAATGGTCTTCATTTAATATTTTTTCTGCATTGAAAATATCATTATTATCTTTAGAATAATAATTCCATGGCAAATCCAACATCGTTTCAATATAATTTCTAATAACTGACGATTCTGATGAACTCCTTGAAACTACTTCGTATCTTTTTATTTCTCTCTGTATTTTTTCTTTAATATTTTCATCTGCAATTAAAGCTTCTGTTTTTTCCTTAAAACTCTCTATTTCGCTCTCGGAATCCGCTTCTCCAAGTTCTTCTTTAATTGCCAATAGTTGTTCTCTCATCACATATTCTTTTTGATTTTTATCAATTCTTGCTTTCACATCCTCTGAAAGTTTCTTTTTTATATTAGAAATCTCAATTTGTGCTCCAATTAAATCACAAGCATAATCAAATCGCATTAATATATCCTCTATTTCCAATACTCTTTGTCTCTCTTCGTGTACTAATGTACATTCTGCTACAGCTTGAAAAATCAATTTATCCAAAGACTTAATCTCATTAAATCTAGAAATATTATCCCCTTGATTACGACCTGTTGTAATATAATAATTTTTCATCATTTCTTTGATTAGGCTTATTCTTGCATCTTTTTCACTATCCGATAATACATTTTCTTGTACATCCTCTGTAGCAATTGTTCCTGTTAACATAATCCCATCATC
Organism: Butyrivibrio sp.; assembly: GCA_041583675.1. Taxonomy (GTDB): domain Bacteria; phylum Bacillota; class Clostridia; order Lachnospirales; family Lachnospiraceae; genus Eshraghiella. The sequence continues at coordinate 4,057 of JBFHFI010000112.1, forward strand.
AGAAAAATCTATTACCTTTGCTTTTTGAATTCCTTTTACAAGTACTTTAACCAATCCGCCTGGCATTTTTACAATTTGTTTAATCTCACATATCGTACCATTATTATAAATATCTTCCCTAACCGGATCCATAATTTCCACAGACTTTTGTGATACAAGAAAAATTTTCTGCCCATTTTTCATTGAAAAATCAACACTATTAATTGATTTTTTTCTGCTCACATCAAAATGAATGACCATATATGGTAGTATGGTCATTCCTCTCAACGCAATAATTGGTACATTATTAATTATTTCGTTCATGCTATTTCTCCATCTTTTTTCTTATCAATAGTATGTGTAACTGGTTTTTGAGTTATTACCTGTTCACTTCTATATTCTAATTCCGGCTCTGCATTTTCTAAAATTGTATTTTCTGTAATAATACATTTTGCTATTTTATCATCTGATGGAATTTTATACATAATATCCATCATGGATTTTTCCATAATAGAACGCAATCCTCTTGCACCAGTCTTTCTTTCAAGACTCTTGATTGCTATTGCTCTAACAGCTTCAGGTGTTAGTTCCAATTCAACTTCATCATATTCAAATAATTTCTTATATTGTTTTACCAATGCATTTTTAGGAACTGTCAAAATATTATACAATGCTTCTTCATCCAACATATTTAAAGCAACTGTAACTGGAACACGACCTACAAACTCAGGAATAATACCATATTTCACTAAATCTTGAGGTAATACTTTTGCATAAAGTTCCCCAATATTCTCTTCTACTGACTGTGTAATTTCTGCATTAAACCCGATGGACTTATGATCCATTCTAGTTTCAATAATTTTTTCCAATCCATCAAAGGCTCCTCCACAAATAAATAATATATTTGCTGTATTAATCGTAATAAGCTCTTGCTGTGGATGTTTACGTCCTCCCTGAGGTGGTACTGATGCCACTGTCCCTTCTAAAATTTTAAGAAGCGCTTGTTGTACACCTTCTCCAGAGACATCACGTGTTATTGAAACATTTTCTGATTTTCTAGTAATTTTATCTATTTCATCAATGTAAATAATTCCCTTTTCAGCTTTCTCTACATCATAATCTGCACCTTGAATTAATTTTAGAAGAATGTTCTCCACATCCTCTCCTACATATCCAGCTTCCGTAAGTGTTGTTGCATCTGCAATTGCAAATGGAACATTTAATATTTTAGCTAATGTCTGTGCTAAATATGTCTTACCTGATCCTGTAGGTCCTAACATTAAAATATTACTTTTTTGAAGTTCTACATCATCTTCAATTTGACTGTTGTTTGCAAGAACTCTTTTATAATGATTATATACCGAAACAGCAAGAACTCTCTTTGCTTCATCTTGTCCAATTACATACTCATCCAATAGTTCTTTTATACGCATAGGTTTAATTAAATTAATCCCTAAGCTTTCTTCCGTACTTTTTGTTTCAAAATCATCTTCTTCAAATTCATCAGTTATAATATCATTACATATATCAATACATTCATCACAAATATACACATTACTAGGGCCTGCAATAAGTTTTTTAACCTGTTTTTGATTTTTTCCACAAAAAGAACAAACGCAAAGTTCGTCATCTTTTCTTCCTGCCACTGTTCTACCTCCATTATAATAAAATTCCCGCCCCTGATATCTGTCTGGGACGGGAATCTCCTGATTTTATCGGATTCACCGATAAAAATAATTATATTCTTTTTTCAAAAACACTATCAATAATTCCATAATTAACTGCTTCTTGTGCAGACATGTAATTATCTCTATCTGTGTCTTTTGCAATTTCTTCAATTGGTTTTCCTGTATTTTCTGCAAGAATACTATTTAATCTATCTCTAGTTTTTAATATTTCATCCGCTACAATTTTAATATCAGAAGCCATTCCTCTGGTACCACCACTTGGCTGATGAATCATTATCTGTGCATTTGGAAGAGCAAGTCTTTTTCCTTTTTCTCCTCCGGCTAATAAAAATGCTCCCATACTAGCTGCCATACCAATACAAATTGTCGATACATCACATTTGATATATTGCATAGTATCGTAAATAGCAAGCCCAGCTGTAACTGAACCTCCTGGACTATTAATATAAAGATGAATATCTTTTCCTGGATCTTCTGATTCTAAGAAAAGTAACTGTGCAACAATTACACTTGCTGATACATCACTAACTTCTTCTCCCAGAAAAATAATTCTTTCTTTTAAAAGTCTTGAATAAATATCATAAGATCTTTCTCCACGACTGGTTTGCTCAATGACATAAGGTACTAAACTCATACATAAACCTCCTTATTATTTTAAAATAATTCATCCAGCAATTATTTGATTTCTAAAACAAACTTATTTCTGTACTGCTTTTTCTGCAATAAGATCTGCTGCTTTAGTAATTGCAAGATCTGATTTGATTTGTTCTTTTTCAGTCTCGCCAATAAATTCATTTAATTTATCCGCTTCCATCTGATACATTTCTGCCATTTTAACTAATTCTGCAGCTAATTCATCATCTGACACTTCAATTTTTGCATCTTTTGACACAGCTTCTAAAACAAGACTATTTTTGATTCTAGTTTCTGCTTCTGGTCTAAGACTTTCCATAAACTGTTCTGGTGTAGCTCCCATATATTGCATATATGTTTCCATAGTAAGACCTTGTTGCTGTAATCTTTGTGAAAAATCTTCTACCATTCTATTCATCTGAGATTTCACCATTGGTTCTGGAACTTCCATTGTAGCATTTTCAACTGCTTTTGCAACTGCTGCTGTCTGAAGCTCTTTTTTCGCTGCTTCTTCTTTCTTTTCTTTTAAGCTTTTCTTTAAATCTGCTTTGTATTCAGTAAGTGTTGAAAACTCTGATACATCCTGCGCAAATTCATCATCAAGTTTTGGTAACTCTTTGATTTTAATTTCTTTTACTGTAACTTTAAACATTGCAGTTTTTCCAGCTAATTCAGGTGCTTGATATTCTTCTGGGAAAGTAACATTAACTTCAACTTCTTTACCAATCTTAGCCCCAATTAATTGCTCTTCAAAGTTATCAATAAATGAATGTGAACCAATTACAAGTGAATGATCTTCGCCTTTTCCACCTTCAAATGGTGCTCCATCAACAAATCCTTCAAAATCAATAATAGCTTCATCTCCGTCTTTTACAGCTCTTGTTGTTACGGAAACAAGTCTAGAATTCTGCTCTCTTACTTTTTCAAGTTCAGCTTTCACATCATCTGCAGTTACTTTTGTCTCGATTTTCTCAACTTCAACTCCAAAATACTCTCCAAGAGTTACTTCTGGTTTTAATGCAACTTCTGCTGTAAATATAAAGCTCTTTCCTTTTTCAATTTGTACCACATCAATTTCTGGCTGTGACACTATGTCTAATTCAGATTCTTCTGCAACTTTACCATACTCTGCAGGAATAAGTTCATTTGCTGCGTCTTCATAAAACATTCCAGGTCCATACATTTTTTCAACCATCTGA
>JBFHFI010000113.1:0-7443 GCA_041583675.1 Butyrivibrio sp.
ATCTTTGTACAGCTATTTATTTAACCAATCCAGAGTTATTTACAACATCAGATAAAAGGATTTGCAAGATTGAAGACAATATGAAAACGGGATGGATGCAAATAGATGTTGATGGAACACAAGATGATAGTTTGGTAAATGTTGTAGACATGCCAGATAAAATTATTGATATAGACAAATTTAATGAATTATTTTATGATAAACTTTCAAAAATGAAATAAAACCAAAAATAGGAGGACTATATAATGAAAAGTAAAGAGGTTACAATACAAAAACAAATTCTAGCTACTATTATATTCATTAGTGTTATTTTCATTGGATTATTTGTTCCTATTATAACAGGAAAAACAGAATATAAGCAGTCAGTTGAATCAGTTATGTTTTTTGCAGCAATCGTAACATCGATTTATATATTAATTGCAACAGATAAAAAATGGATTGATATTTTTCAATCAGCAAATAAAAGTATACAAGAGGTAGTGCCAGGAATGCTGATCCTTTTGGTTATTGGGCCATTGATTGCAGCCTTTATTATGAGTGGTTTAATACCAATGTTAATTTCTTATGGTATTCAACTTATAAATCCAACATTAATTTATGTAATGGCTTTAATTTTGCCAATTATATTCTCTATTTTTACAGGAATGTCATGGGGATCTGGAGCAACAATTGGTATCGTTATGATGGGTGTTGGAACAGCGCTTGGTGCAAATCCAGCAATTGTAGCCGGTGCAGTTGTCAGTGGTGCATATTTTGGAGATAAATTATCACCAATATCAGCGGCAACTAATATTGCAGCAATGGCTTGTAAAGTAGACTTGTATGACCATGTAGGTTCAATGATGTGGACAACAGGACCAGCAACAATTTTGGGAATTATAGTATACACGATTTGTGGATTTGTTTTTCCAGCTACAACCACTAATTTAAACACCCCTGAAATTGTTACTTTATTGAACGATATGTCTGGAATTTTTAACTTTAATTTAATATTGCTGATACCTCTTGCAATTGTATTGTTTGGTTCTCTTTTTAAAAAACCAGCAATTCCAGTATTAATTACGGCAACAGCAGTTGCATTTGCAAATGCAGTTATTTTTCAAGGATTTTCTTTGAAACAAGTATTAACTGGATTTAATTCAGGATTTAGTCTTAGTATGGTAGATTGGTATGATTATTCAGTAGCTACAGAAGGACAAGTATATATACTTGGATATTTTGAAAGAGGTGGATTTTGGAATTTCGGTAGCTTAATTGCTATCTTGGTTACAATATTATTTGCAGTAGGAGTATTAAAAAGTATTAATGCTATGCCTGCAACAGCAGCAGCAATTTTTAGAAAATGTAAAACAAGACAATCCATTATTATATCTTCAGTAATTACAGGATTTGCATTAATTGCAACAACAGCTAATGGTAGTGCTTGTAGCTTCTTATCAGCGGAAATATGGGGAAAGAAATATGATGAATACAATATTGATAGAAGGGTATTGTCCAGAACATCAGAAGATACAGGAACATTATTAGAAGTATTAATGCCATGGACACCAGCTGGAATATTCTTTGCTACAACATTGGGTGTAAGTACAGCTGATTATGCGATTTGGGCAATTGTGAATTGGGCTACACCAATTGTTGCAATCACATTAGCAATTACAGGAATTGGAACTTATAAAAAATTAAGTGCTAAAAAACTTGCCGAGAGCTTAGCGGTAACAAATGACACAGCAGAAGTGTAAAACATAATAAAAATCAACAAGTAAAATAGAATATTACTTTCGATGATATATTTCAATCTACATTGGAAGTAATATTCTGTTAATAAAAAGAAAAGGTGGACAAAAATTATGATAGATAGTTTTGAATTTTACTGTCCAACAAAAATTGAATTTGGACAACATGCCGTAGACAAAATTGCAGATTATATTAAACAATATGGAATTACAAGACCAATAATTGTAACCGATAAAATTCTTATGCAAGTACCAGCGACAAGAGATGTGATTAATAAAATAGAGAATGCAGTGATTTTTGATGAGGTCTTACCAAATCCTACAAGTGATTTAGTAATGAATTTAAAAAAATTTGTAGAAGATCATAATGGAGATGGTTTAATAGCATTGGGTGGAGGAAGTCCAATTGATAGCGCGAAAGCAGCATCAGTAGTGGCATATACTTTAAATCATGTGAAAGACTATTATGATATGTCAGAAAATCAATTATTAATAGAAAAAACATTACCGTTGATTGTTGTTCCAACTACAGCAGGAACAGGATCAGAGGTATCTAAATATTCAGTAATTTCAGATGAAGATACTAATTTAAAAGAAAGTCTTACTTCAGACTTAATGACACCTAAAGTTGCAATTATTGATCCATTATTAAGCGTTGGAATGCCACCAAGTGTTACAGTATCAACAGGATTGGATGCGTTGAGTCATGCAATGGAATCTTTGGTTTCAACAATTGAGAATCCATTAACGAATATAATGGCAATACATGCAATTGAATTGATTTTGAATAACTTAAATAAAGCAAGAGTAGATGGAACTAATATTGAAGCGAGAAGCAATATGTCTTTTGCTGCATGTATTGCTGGTATTGCAATGAGTCATTGCTGTGGAACAATAGGTCATGCTATGGGATGTCAATTAACAAGCCAATATCACGTACCACATGGTATTGCATGTGCAGTTATTCAAAAAGGTGCGCTTGATTATACAGGAGACAAAGTAGAAAATATTAAAATGTTAGTAGATTATTTAGATAAATCAGATAATGCAATAGAATTAGTAACATCTAAAATGAAAACAAAATTAGATGAGTTATTTGAACAACTAGAGACAAAACCGGATTTGAGTTCTTATAATATGCAGGCAGATAAAATAGATATTATGACTGAAGATGCATTGAATCATGGATGTATGGGATTGAATCCAGTTAAATTAGAAAAAGAAACAGTAACAAAATTATTTGAAAGTCTAAATTAGTTATTATAATAAGAAGATACTATGAATTTTACACGATTAAAAATTACAGAAGTTATGATTGAGTTTGACAAGTCTAGAGTCGATTGATATACTAAAAATAAAAATGTAAGCGGTTACAAAGAGGACGAATTTTTATTTTGTAAACTTTCGTAACCGGTTACGAAAAAAAGAGATGAGGTTCAATATGAAATATGCAATTCATTTATCTACATTTACAAAAGAATGGGACGAAGATTTAGTACCTTTTATAAAAAGAGCAAAAGATATTGGATATGATGGCGTGGAAATTCCATTAATGAACCCTGAGGAATTTGATGTAAATAGAATTAAATCAGAGTTGGAAAAACAAAAAATAGAGGCAATATGCGGTACAGGATTAGGAGCAGACACAGATATTGGATCTAATGATGAAAAAATAAGGAATAATGGAATTAATCATTTAAAAACATGTATTGATATTTGTGAACACTTAGGAAGTAAACAATTAGGTGGTGTTTTATATGCACCATGGGGAGATTTGAAATCAAGAAATCAAGCAAAAGAAAATTATACAAATAGTATTGAAGTATTAAAAGAAGTAGCAGATTATGCAAGTGAAAAAGATGTAAAACTTTGTTTGGAAGTTTTAAACAGATATGAATCCTACTATATGAATACAGTGGAAGAAGGCGTTGGGATCATTGATAAGATAGGTAAAAAAAATGTGGGAATACATTTTGACACATTTCATGCTCATATAGAAGAAACGAATATGTATCAAGCAATTTTAACAGGAAAAGATACAATTAATCATGTACATTTTTGTGAAAATACAAGAGGTATACCATTGACTGGACAAGTGAGATGGGATGAAGTTGTACAGGGATTAAAAGAAATCAACTATGATGGTTGGATTTCAATAGAAAATTTTGTGAATAATAATTGTGGAGTAGGTAATGGGACTTCTATATGGCGTCAAGTCGAAAAAAGTGGCGATGAAGCCGCAATACAAGGTTATAAAAATATGAAAGAAATGTTTAAGGAGAAATAATATGGAATTAAACTCACAGCAAATTCAGGAAATGATGATAGGAATCGCAAAAATGTACCAGGAAAAAAGAGATGAACTAGCAAAGCTAGATGCAATTATTGGTGATGGTGATCATGGAATTAGTATGGCAAGAGGAGCAAAAGAAGGCGAAGCAAGACTTCTTCAGATGAGTGACAATGAGCCAGTTAATGAATATTTTAAATTATATGGAAGAACATTAGTTGAAAAGATTGGCGGAGCTATTGGACCATTATTTGGAATGATTTTCACAGAATTTGGAAAATGTGCAAAAGGAAATGAAACATTTACAAACAAAGTATTTGTAAACGCAATTGAAAATTCAACAAATAAAATTATGGAATTTGGTGGAGCTAAAGTTGGAGATAAAACAATGGTTGATGCTATGGTTCCAACAATGGAAGCTGTAAAACAAGCACTTGATCAAGGAAAAGAACTTGAAGATATTTTACAGATAGCAGAAGATGCTGCATACAAGGGATTACAGGATACAATTCCATTAAAAGCGAGAAAAGGGCGTTCTAAATTTTTACAAGAGAAGTCAATGGGACATCAAGATGCAGGGGCAACCTCTTATTATTATCTAATAAAAAATATGAATGATTATGTTAAAAATATTTAATTGAAGGAGAATATATTGTGGCAAAAATAAAAAAATTAATAAATGATGTAGATGATTTAGTATCAGAAACAGTAAAAGGATATGTAAGTGCATATAGTGATAAACTTGTTAAAGTTGAAAATGCAGATGTTGTAGCAAGAAAAGTAAAATCGGAAAATAAAGTTGGGGTTATTATTGGAAATGGTTCAGGCCATGAACCAGCTTGTCTTGGATTTGTTGGAAAAAATATGTTGGATTGTAATGCTTTTGGAGGGATTTTTGCAGCTCCAGGACCTTATGCATTATTGGATGCAATTAAAGAAGCAGATACTGGAAAAGGTGTATGCGTATTAATTTCAAGCCATGCAGGGGACATTTTAAATTCTAAAATGGCAATTGATATGGCAGAAGATGATGATTATGTAGCCAAAGGAGTGATTCTTTATGATGATATTGCTTCAGCACCAAAAGAAGAGCCAGAAGAGAGACGTGGAGCAGTTGGAACAATATTCTCCTATAAAATGGTTGGAAGTTATTCAGAAGAAGGTCATTCATTAGATGAAGTAGTTGCTTTGGCAGAAAAGGTTAGGGATAATTCTCGCTCACTTTCATTAGGATTGGTATCAGGAACCTCTCCAGTAACAGGAGAAAAAATGTTTGAACTTCCAGAAGGAGAAGTTGAAATTGGTCTAGGTGTTCATGGAGAAGCGGCCGCACATAGAATGAAAGATGCAAGTGCAAAAGATATTGCGAAGGTAATGGTAGATAGTCTAGTAGAAGACAAACCTTATGTAGCAGGAGATGAAATCGCTGTTATTGTAAATGGTATGGGTCAAACAACTATGATGGAGCTAATGATTTTCTTTAATGAAGTACAAGAATTATTGGCAGAAAAAGATATAAAAATATATAAACCACTTATTGGGAATTTTATAACAACACAAGAAATGGGTGGCGTAGCATTGGCTTTTTGTAAAGTGGATGAACAACTTAAAAAATTATGGGTAAAAGAAACCGACGCAACTCAGTTTCCAAATCTTAATTAAATATATAAAAACAGAATAGGGGAGATGCGGAATTATGAAATTAGTTACAATGAAAGAATTGTTAGACAAAGCTTATATGAATGGCTATGCAGTACCTGCAATTAATGTAAGTAACTTGGAAACTATTAATGGTTTGTTTGAAGCAGCAGAGAGATTAAAAGCACCTATTATATTGCAAATAGCACCAATTCAAATCGAGATTCAAAAATTAACTTATGAATACTTAGTAGAAGTGATTGAATTAACAGCAAAGCGTTATACAGGAGAATATGCAATTCATTTGGATCACGGAGATGAATTAGAGGGATTAACCAAATCAGTAGAGGCTGGATTTACATCGGTAATGTTTGATGGGTCTAAATTTAGTTATGATGAAAATGTTGACTTGACATTTCAAGCGAGAAAAATTGCAGAGCATATTACTTTAGAGGGTGAATTGGGAACTTTAAATGCGGAAGCTAGTGAGGATGAAGGGGCAGAAAATGATTGTTATACAGATTCATCTCAGGCGGAAGACTTTGTTGCAAAAACAAAAGTAGATTGTCTTGCAGTTAGCATTGGAAATGCTCATGGATTTTACAAGGGAATACCACATCTTAATTTTGAGATTTTACAAGAAATTAATGAAAAAATTCAAATTCCTATTGTACTTCATGGGGCATCAGGATTACCAGAAGAAGATTTGAAAAAAGCAATTACATTAGGCGTAAGTAAGATTAACTTTTTCACGGCTGTTGATCATGCTTACACCAAGGGAATTTTAGAGTCTTTAGAGAGTAATGATAAAATGTTTATGATGAGTTATGTGGAAAATGGAAGACAGAAAATGATGGTGGAAATTGAGAATGTAATTAAAATGTGTAATGCAGATGGAAAATTAGATACGAATAGTTAAAAAAGTGGAGGCAGTTATGTTAATCATTATATTACTCGGAATAGTTGTATTGATTACACATTTTTTAGAGGGTATAACTGGATTCGGTTGTACAGTTCTTGCATTACCATTTGCAATTATTTTGGTGGGATTGGATACAGCAGTTCCGGTTCTCGTAATGCTTAGTTTTCTATTGTGTATATATATTGTTATTATTTCAAGAAAAGATATTGTATGGAAAGAATTTTTTAGAATTTTATTATTTGTTGGTTTGGGTTTACCCATTGGAATTTTATCAAGTAAATATTTTGATGAAAATATTTTAACAGCAATTCTTGCAGTTTTTATGATTGTTGTAGGAATTAGAGGAATTTGGGTAACATTTAAAACAAGAACAAATAGTGTAAAACAACCAAAAGTGCTATCTAAAATTGTATTAATTTTAGGCGGATACTTTCAGGGGGCTTTTGCATCGGGAGGCCCATTGGTTGTAACATATGCAACAAAAGTATTACCAAATAAAACAGAGTTTAGAGCCACTCTTTGTACATTATGGACGACCTTAAATGCAATTATGATTATACAAAATATTGCTTCAGGTGTAATGACTACAGAAATGTGGAAATTATTTTTAGGATTAATACCATTTTTAGTTGTTGGTGCAATAGCAGGGAATTGGGCGCATCATCATATTAAAGACAAACATTTTAGTACAGTGTTGTATGGTGTGTTAATTGCATCTGGAACAGTAATGATATGTTCATAAAAAAGTAGAAATTATCAAATTAAAATAAAAGAAAACAAAGAATGGCCATTTTTTGTTAGAATATGGAGAAGGAGATTAAGATGAGTAAAGTGAGAATTGGTTTAGTCGGTGCGAATTC
>JBFHFI010000114.1:0-7310 GCA_041583675.1 Butyrivibrio sp.
AAGGTAACGCGTTATATTATAATAATAGTAGAATACGAGGTATGTATGGGGCATAAGTTATCCAATTCAATTAGAAGAAAAAGTAAGATGATTTTAGGGGTTATGCTTGCTTTTGAGATAGGGATTTTTTCTTTGTTCATCTTTTGTTACAATCGATATACGTCATCAATGGAGTTTTACACAGGAGCATATTATCATACTGCTTCTTTTTCTGCACAGTTAAATTCTTTTGAAACTGCTATTATGGGGTATTATGAAAATGAACAAGTTACAACATATGAAGATGTTAAGAATGAATATGACTTATTAGAAAAATCTTTTTCGAATGTATATAATATTCGATTTCTTTATGGAGATGAAATTAAACAAAACATAATAGAGATTCATGACTATATGGATCAGATTTCGGCTTATATAATTAATATGGATACAATTATAGGGATGGAATATAATACTAATAATTCCGAGTATATAGATCGAGTTATTTCCATTTACAATCAATTAGAACAGAAATTATTAGAAACATTTTCTGAGTTAATAGAAATTGGAAACGGAAATTTTGAAGAATTACAGAATTATATTTTTATATTTAGAATTTGTTTGGTGTTTGTATCTCTAGGATTTTTATTGCTCGCATTGTATTTAATTTTATTTATACGTAATCGAGTTGTGGAACCAATTAGTAAGGTATCTGAATGGGCGAACCTATTTGACCAGGGATATTCAGATATGACGGGTTTGGTAAATGAAAATGATGATGAAATTGGTGCGTTGATCGAATCTTTTAATATTGTGCAGTCTCAATATAAACATGCAATTTCACTAAAAAAAGAATATGAAGCATTAAATTTAAAGTTAATAGAAGAAGAAGAACATAAAAAGAAATTTATTCAACAATTATATGTTGAAAAAAGAGAAAAAGAAACCATTAGTTCAGAAGCCAAACGTGATGGACTAACAGGATTATATAATAGAAGAAGTTTTGATAATATTGTGGAAGAATTCATTGTTCACAAACTAGGGGGGAATGAAGCTGCCTTATTTATTATTGATATGGATCACTTTAAAAATGTAAATGATACATTGGGACATTTGGCAGGGGATTTTGCGCTTAAAATACTAGCAGGAACTATGCGTATTGTATTTCCAGAAGGATATCTTGGAAGATATGGTGGAGATGAGTTTGTTGTATTTCTTAATAGGTTTAATTCTATGGAGCAATTAGAATCTCTAGCTGAGGATTTACGTGAGAAAATGGATCGTGAAATAGAATATGACCATAAAAAAATTCGAGTAACAGTAAGTATTGGAATTGCTACAAGTAAAGGAGTTTCAGAATATTCAGAACTTTATATGTATGCGGATAAAGCATTGTATTATTCAAAAGAACATGGCCGAAATCAATACAATTCATATACAAAAATAGAAAATAAAATAGCTGGAGAGTTAAAGGATGAGAAATAGACATATTTATATTAGCATTATAGTTCCATTTACTATTGTAGGATTTATAGCCTTGTTTTCATGGGTTTTTATGGGGGTAGGACTTGTATCTAATGATTGCTATGAACAATATGTTCCTTTTTTTACAGCCTATTATGATATTATTACCCAGGGAAAAAGTTTTTTTTATTCCCTAACAGGTAGTATGGGGTATGATTTTTATGCAGTATTTTCTTATTACTTGGTATCACCCTTTAATTTGATTATATTGTTTTTTGGAAAAACGAATATAATATATATTGTTAATTTTTTGATTATTTTAAAATTATCTTTAAGCGGTGGAAGTTTTGCAGCTTTTTTGAAAAATAGATATCCTAAAGCGACTACGTATAAAATAGTTTTATTTTCAACAATTTTTGCACTATCAGGATTTAGTGTGGGATATGCATGGAATATTATGTGGTTAGATGGTATTTTAATGTTTCCATTGGTTATAATGGGATTAGATCTTTTAATGAAAGAATCATCAATAACAAAATGGTATTGGTACACGATATTTTTAGCAATACAGATTGTTACAAGTTACTTTATTGGTTATATGACTTGTATTTTTATTTTTCTATATTTCTTTACTTATGATTTTAAGAATATAAAATTTTTTATAAAGAAATTCTTTCAAGTTGGAATTAGTTCGCTACTGGCCATTGGATTAAGTAGTATTATTTTATTACCAGCATTTGAAGGATTGTCAAGTACTTCAATTGTAGAAGAATCCCTTCCATCTATTGGATTTTATGGAAGTTATATTGATTCTATTAAAACAATTTTAATAGGTGTTCCACAAATTGGAATATCCTTTGATTCAGAATATAGTAATTTATTTATGACGATATTTGTAAGTCTGTTATCGGGTATCTATATTGCTTCGTCCTGTATAAAAAAATCAAATAAAATCAAACAAATATTGTTGATTGGATTTTTGATTTTTTCCATGAATTTCCGTCCACTTAATTATATATGGCATGGAATGCATGAGCAGACAGGGATACCAAATAGATTTGCATTTATGGTTATTTTTATTGTGATGATAATGGCTTTTGAATTAACCATGCAACCCAAAGGAAATGTAAAAAAAACAGAAATGTTTGCAGGTTGGCTTTTAATGACCATTGTATTTGGAGTGATTGGTTATTTTGATCATAATATGATCTATTCAGCAATTGGGTCCATTGTTTTGGGACTATTTTATTGTATTATTTTGACATTTGTTAAAAAAGGGAAGATAAAGCGATTTTTAATAGGATTTTTTGTAATATCAGAAGTCACCGGAATGTTTATTTTGGGAATGCTATATAGTTGTGGCTCTGTTATGGGAGATTATGCTTATTATATGGAGGATTTTAATCAAATTAATACAAGCAAAGAAATAGGATTTTATCGTGAAAAAATAGATGAGACATATAATGAAAAACAAGAATATTATAAAAATAATATGTTGGATCCAGAATGGGAAGAAATAACGCCGACTTATATAATGGATACTATGAGTTATATGAAAAATATGGGGCATCTCTCTATTGTCAACGAAGCAACAATATATGGGATTCAAGCGATGTCATTATTTAACACCTTTAATAATTATGCACAAACAAAGTTTTATTCTAGTATAGGAGCAACAGGTGGAACCAATAATGTAATGTATTATGGCGAAAATGCATTTATGGATATGTTACTTGGAGTTAAATATTATTATGTGAGATATGAAGATGTGAATGCAACAGCCTATGAATATTTGAAAACAGTGGGAGAAGTGGATGTATATAAAAATAGATATGCATTGTCCGTTGGTTATTCCGTTCCAGAAATGCTTTTGGAGGATCAAGAACTATTACAAGAAAATCCTTTTGATACAATGAATAACATTAGTCAAAATATTATAGGAGAGAATATTTTTCAAAAAGAAAATTTTATATTAGAAGATAATGAATCCAATGAAAATAATACAAAAAGTTTTTTCTATCAACCGATGAAAACAGAAGAACTATTCGTTCAGATTCATACCGATAATGAGTCTGAAATAGAGAATATTGAAATTAATATCAATGGAGAAAAGGTTAATATAGGCAATGGAATTGGACATATTATGGACTTAGGTCAAGTGGAAGCGTTAGATGAGATCACTATAATAGTAACATTTAAAGACCCTCAGAATATGATTGCGACTGTTTTGAGTGCTGCTTTTATTGAGGGTAAAATGGAGCAGATTTATCAAGTTCTTTCACAAGAACAATTAAAAATAACGGAATATTCAGATGATTATTTAAAAGGATATGTTACAATAAACCAAGAGACTGATTTTTTAATTACAATTCCTTATACAGAGGGATGGACGGTTACAGTGGATGGAGAATCAGTGGATGTGGAATTATTCTGTGATTTATATACGGTTGTTACTCTAGATAGAGGCGTCCATTATATAGAAATGAGTTACAAGACCCCTGGATTCTATAGGGGGACTGTAATAACCATATTTTCAGGAAATCTTTTACTATTGGGATTGGCAATTACAATTCTTAGAATAAAAAGAAATAAAAGCAAAAACAAGGGGGATTTATGATTCAAGTAAGTAATTTGACCAAGATTTATAAACTATCAAAAAAAAGTATGAAAAAAGAGCATACTAAAAAATCCGTAATCAAAGCGGTTGATAATGTTTCTTTTTCTGTAAATGCAGGGGAAATATATGGATTACTTGGACCTAATGGAGCTGGAAAAACAACGATTTTAAGGTGTTTAGCAACTTTATTATCTCCAACGGAAGGTGAGATTAGTGTAGATGGATATCAAACAATAGAAGATTCATCCCAGGTAAGAAGTAAAATAGGATTTTTAACCAATGAAATAAAATTAGATCCTCAATTTACAGTAGATTATATGTTTGATTTTTTCTCGGAATTACATAATGTGCCAAAGTCAGAGATTGAAGAGAGAAAAAAGAAATTATTTGAATATTTTGGAATTTTGGAATTTAAAAATAAAAAAATAAGTGAATTATCAACAGGAATGAAACAAAAAGCAGCAATTGCAGTTTGTTTGGCACATAACCCACCAATTATTATTTTTGATGAACCTACTTCAGGCTTAGATATTCTTACTGCTCGTTTGGTTCTTGATTATTTAAAACAAATGAAACAAGAGGGAAAACTAGTGATTGTTTCAACACATATTATGACAGAAGCAGAAAAACTTTGTGATAGAATAGGAATTATTATTGATGGTAAAATGGTATGTGATTCAACACCTAAGGATATTTATGTACAATATGGGACAGATAATTTAGAAGATGCATTTTTTGAAATGTATAAAGTAAATCATAAGGAGGAAGTGTAATGAGAGGCTTAAAAACAGTAATGCTCAAAGAACTTACAAGAGTTTTTAAAGACAAAAAAATGATTTTTTCATTATTTATTCTCCCTATGGTTATGATTATTGGAATTTGTTTGCTTATTTTTTCTTTAATTATAAATACATCGGAAGATATTGAACAACATATATCTATTGTTTATATTCAAAATGCACCAGAGGAATTTCAATCTATGTTATCTCAAGTTACCGATGTACAAGTGAACTATATAGAGACGGATCAAGATTTGGAAGAATATAAAACAGAGATTTATAGTGGAACCATAGATTTGTTGATTGTATTTCCAGAAGATTTTACAGAGATGATTGAAGATACAACGGCACAAAATGTACAAGTACCACAGATTAAAACTTATTATAATCCTTCAGAAGATTATTCATCTGAAGCAAGAAATAAGTTTACATATGTATATTTAGAAACATATAGACAGAACTTAATTGTAGACAGATTTGGAAGCAATGAATATGTGGAGGTGTTTTCGGTAGATATTGACAACACAGATAGTGTAATACAAGATGATGAAAAAGCCACGGGTAAAATGATAGGAATGTTTTTGCCATATTTTATTACAATTATGTTATTTGCAGGTGCAATGTCCTTAGGAGTGGATGTATTTACAGGAGAAAAAGAAAGAGGAACTTTGGCGAGTTTACTTTTAACGCCATTGAAAAGAACTCATATTGTTATGGGAAAAATAATTGCATTAGGAATTCTTTCTATATTGTCGGCATTGGTCTATGTAGTTGGTATGTTGGTGGTAATACCAATTGTAATTAAACAATATGGAATTGAAGATATGTTGGACGGACTTTCAATTTCCTTTAATGCATTACAAATTATTGAGATCTTGGTATTAATTATTGGAATTGCACTTTTATATGTAGCATTGGTTGGCTTTGTTGCTGCATTATCCAAAACAGTAAAAGAAGCACAGACTTATACGGGTCTATTATATATGGTTGTAGTAGTTTCGGGTATGATAACTATGTATACCACGGAAGTGAAATCAGTTATGGGATATTTTATACCTGTTTATAATATATCCGCTGCTTTTAAAGGAATCTTTACAAAAGATATTTCAGGTGTTGAATTTTTAATTACAATTGCTATTACCTATGGAATTGCATTTTTATTAATACTGGGAATTTCCAAGGCCTTTAAAAGTGAAAAAGTGATGTTTAGTATGTAAGATAGCAACAATGAAAGGGAATAAAAAATGATAGCAGTTGTATTTGATATGGACGGGGTGTTATTTGACACTCAGAAAATATATTTAAAAAGTTGGATAGAGACGGGAGTAAAATTAGAGATACCTAACTTAGATAAACCAGCCTTTGAATGTATAGGACGAAATAGACATGATCAGCACGAAATATTATATGATTTTTATAATGGAAATTTTGATTTTGATGAATTTTATAAAGTAAAGGATGAGATTTTTTCTGGACATTTAGAAAAAGAAGGAGTTCCATTGATGAAAGGAACTGTTGAAATTTTACAGTATCTTAAGTCAATAAATGCAAAAGTGGCAATTGCATCTTCATCATCTATAAAATCCATAGAGCATCATATTCAGTTAAATAAAATAGAAAATTATTTTCAGAAAATTGTAGGAGGGGATTTGGTAGTACATAGTAAACCAGCTCCAGATATATATTTAAAGGCCTGTGAATTATTGCAAGTTGATCCAGTACAGACTTATGCTGTGGAAGATTCCTATAATGGGGTAAAAGCTGCAGTTGCAGCGGGAATGAAAACAATTATGATTCCAGATGTTCAACCTGCAACACCAGAATATGATGCAATCATAAATAAAAGATTTGATTCTATGCTAGGATTTTTAGAATATTTAAAGGAGGGTAATCAATGAATAAAGCTCTAATAACAAATGTTATGAAAGGATTATGGGCAGAGTTTGATTATGCATCCATTATTGCAATGGATTCTAGAGGCAAGCGTTATTCTGTATCTGGACAAGGAATGACTGCAACTCAGGATCCTTTGTTTTGTTCCAGTGGATATGTGATTAAAGTCTATCATGAAAATAGATATGTAGAATATTCTTTTAATGAAATTGATGAAAGCGATATTGATGAAATTGTAATGATTATAAAGGAATTGTTAGACTCGGTAGAATTGCTTTCAGAAGGGTTGGAGATAGCAAAATATCCACAAATTGAAGATGAACCTTTGAAAGAAAATTATAGTTCTGAAATAGAAATGGACCCTGAAGCAATGGGAGATGTAGAGATTCTTAAAAAATTATCATTGATTAGAAAAAGTGGACTTGCATCTAATAAAAAGATTTTTGATTGTAGAGTGAATTCAGCTTATACAAGATATTATAAATATTTTTTATCACCAAATAGAGAATTAGAACAAGAGAGCCTGTGGATGACAGGTAATTTATTTATGATGGCACAAAAAGATGAAATTATAAAAT
>JBFHFI010000115.1:0-7247 GCA_041583675.1 Butyrivibrio sp.
ACCTACTCCTTTTAATATTCCAAATTCAATGGACGAATTTGCCAATACAGTATGGACCAATCTAAATAAAGATAATAAAGTATCCCTTTTTGTTCGCTATATAGATATAGAAAAACAAACATATACTAGCACTATTATAAATAAAAATATATAAGGAGACTTACTATGAAAGAATTCGAATTAAAATATGGTTGCAATCCAAACCAAAAACCATCCAAAGTATCCATTTCAAATGGAGAATTACCAATTACTATCCTTTCCGCAAATCCTGGCTATATCAATTTATTAGATGCCCTTAATGGATGGCAATTAGTAACTGAATTAAAAAAAGCAACTGGACTTTGTGCTGCAACTTCTTTTAAACACGTCTCTCCAGCTGGTGCTGCCGTTGGGCTTCCTTTATCTGATATTGAGAAAAAAATATATTGGGTGGAAGATATGGGTGAATTATCTCCCCTTGCAAATGCCTATGCTAGAGCAAGAGGTGCTGATAGAATGTCCTCATTTGGAGATTTTATATCCTTATCCGATGTTTGTGATGCAGACACTGCTAAAATTATTAAAAGAGAAGTTTCTGATGGTGTTATAGCTCCAGGATATGATTCTGAAGCTTTAGAAATTCTTCGAACTAAGAAAAAAGGAAATTACTGCGTCATTCAAATCGATCCAGAATATGTTCCTGCTCCTATTGAACGTAAAGATGTATTTGGAATTACTTTTGAGCAAGGACGTAATGAACTTGTAATTAATGAGAAACTTTTTTCTAAAATCGTTACCAACAATAAAGCTTTAACCAAACAAGCCATTATTGATTTAACAATATCCATGATCACTTTAAAATACACACAATCTAATTCTGTATGTTATGCAAAAAATGGTCAAGCAATTGGAATAGGCGCAGGTCAACAATCCAGAATTCATTGCACAAGACTTGCCGGTCAAAAAGCAGATAATTGGTATCTTCGCCAAAATCCACAAGTTCTAAACTTACCTTTCAAAGAAAATATTGGCAGAGCTGACCGAGATAATTCTATTGATATCTATATCGGAGATGATTATTTGGATTTACTCGAAGATGGTATTTGGGAAAATTTCTTTACTTCAAAACCAGAAATTTTCACTTCCGCTGCAAAAAAAGCTTGGTTAAGTACACTTACAGATGTAGCCCTTGGATCTGATGCATTTTTCCCATTTGGCGATAATATTGAAAGAGCAAATAAAAGTGGTGTGAAATACATTGCAGAACCAGGTGGTTCAATTAGAGATGACAATGTAATTGACACTTGTAATAAATTTGATATGGTAATGTGCTTTACAGGAATTAGATTATTCCATCATTAATTTTAAATAAAAGGGGCTGTAAAAAACTCCTTTAAATGAAAAATCGCTGCAGGCATAAAGCCTACAGCGATTTTTTAATATAATTAGATATGCGATCAACTAATAAATCTACTCTTTAAAAGTCATCAAAGGACTCTATCAAAATGACATACGGTATATGTATCTTCTCGATAATATGTCCGCTCCCTCTCCTGTCACTTTTGGCAACTTTATCCGTAATGAATTATCAACCTCTTTTTTTATTCCACATAAAATTTTTGTGATATTATGTTTATTTTTTACGAATTCGTTCTACTATTCTTGTTTTTCTACACTTTATCTCTTATAGTAAAAGAAAAACAGATGCTTCGGAGGTTATAAATGATTCTAAAATATATAATTGGAAATCCCATATATACAGATGCGGTTATTGCCGATATCCCTACTGCACATACCTTTCCTCCCTACCTTCAACCATCTAATACATTTCTTGATTTTAATATATCTTTGGCCCCTGATGATATTATCTACGGACTTGGTGAAAATGTTAGAGGTATCAATAAACGTGGATGGAAATACATCAGTAACTGTACGGATGACCCTTCTCATACGGAGGGAAAGAACTCTCTTTATGGAGCACATAATTTTCTAATTCACGATGGTAATTTCAAATATGGAATATTTATTGATTTTCCTTCTAATGTTACCTTTGATATTGGATACACAGAAAACGATCTTATGTCCATTCATATTGCAAATCCAAACTACATTCTTTATGTGATAGAAGGCGAAAGTGTCCTATCCATAATTCGTGAATTTCGACAAATAATTGGAAAGAGTTATCTTGCCCCAAAATGGGCTTTTGGACATCAACAAAGTCGCTGGGGTTACAAAAATCAAGAAGATATTCGTAAAGTTGTTTCTGGTTATCGTAACAACCACCTTCCTCTTGATGCTGTGTATATGGATATTGATTATATGGAAAATTTCAAAGATTTCACCATTGATTCCTCTGCTTTTCCTGATTTTTCTGAATTTGTTTCTGAAATGAAGGAACAACATATCCATCTTGTCCCTATTATTGATGCAGGGGTTAAAATTCAAGAAGGATATCCTGTATACGAAGAGGGTGTATCCAACCATTATTTTTGTAAAGATGAAAACAACCAAGATTTTGTTGTTGGTGTTTGGCCAGGTAATGTCCTTCTCCCTGATTTTCTAAATACTCAAGCTCGCTCCTGGTTTGGCAAACAATATAAATTTTTAATTGATCAAGGAATTGATGGATTTTGGAATGATATGAATGAACCTGCTTTGTTTTATTCTAAAAACAACCTGCAGAAAGTATTTTCAGATTTAAAAGAATACTCTGACAAAGAAATGGATATTGAGAATTTCTTTGCTTTTACGGATATTATAACTAATATTTCTAATAACATTGATGACTATAAAAGTTTTTACCACAATATAGATGGGCAAAAAATCCGTCATGATTTGGTTCATAATTTATATGGTTATTATATGACTCGTTCTGCCTCTGAAGCTTTTCGTCAAATAGCTCCAGACAAAAACATTCTACTATTTTCAAGATCTTCTTATATTGGCATGCATCGCTATGGTGGAATTTGGACTGGTGACAATTCTTCTTGGTGGTCCCATATTGAACTACTTATGAAAATGCTTCCTTCTTTAAATATGTGTGGTTTCTTATATACGGGAGCTGATACCGGAGGCTTTGGCGACAATACTACTGAGGACCTATTAATTCGCTTTATGGAATTATCCTTGTTCACGCCTTTATTTCGCAATCATTCAGCTTTAGGAACCAGAGAACAAGAACTCTATCAATTTAAAAATATAGACTGCTTTCGTAATTTACTAAATATTAGGTATGGATTAATCCCTTATCTTTACAGTGAATATATCAAATCCATAAATAACAACACTTTAATGTTCTGCCCAATGGGTATTCAATATCCTCAAGATCTCACTGCACGACACATTGAAGACCAACTAATGGTAGGTGAAAGCATTATGATTGCCCCTATCTATCAACAAAATTCTGTTGGCAGATATGTTTATTTACCAGAAGATATGGTGATGTTAAAATTTCGAAGTTTAGATGATCTTGATCAAATTTCTTTTGCAAAAGGTCATCATTATATCCCTATTGCATTAACTGAAGTTGTTGTATTTATTCGACCAAATCATATGTTAATTGTGGGGGAAGGCTCAGAAAATATTGAATCCATAAGTTCAGAAAACTTCAATTACTATGCTGCTCCGAATGAGAAATGCACCTATACTTTTTTTGAGTCAGAATGCGGTTCAAAAGAATTATTCAATACTCCTTGATATTCTATCTTTGAATACTTCTCTCAGTGTTTATAATAAAACACTGCGAGCTGTGTTCTATCTCTTAATTCTAATTTTTCTAATATCACACTAATATAATTTCTAACTGTACCATCACTAAGGCATAATTTTTTTGCAATTTCTTTATTAGAAAGTCCTTGTGCAACTAACTCAATAATTTCAAATTCTTTTTCTGTAATACCTTTGTGTTCATATGTATTTTTATGATAATCCATCATTAACTTTGGAAGCATATTAATAATCTGATTTCCAAATACATTCTGTCCTGAATATACGGCTCTAATAGATGGTAAAACACCTTGATAGTCTTGTTTTAAGATATACCCTTTTGCGCCAATATTAATAGCGTCTTTAATATATTCGTCTTCTAAAAATGTAGTCAAAAAAATAATTTTAGCCGCAGGGTCTTTTTTTAATATAATTTCCGCTGCTTCCAAACCGGATTTTTTTTTCATTTGAATATCCATTAAAAGAATATCTGGTTGATACTTTTCATATAATTGAATTGCATCATCACCATTAAATCCAATCTCTGGTATTGTCACATCCTCTTCTTCTATAAGAATTGTTTTCATAGATGCTGCAACAATTGCATCATCATCTACAATAATAATTATCATCCCATTCCTCCTAAATTTTAGGTATTGTTATAAATATTTTAAATCCTTTTTCTATGGAAAAATGTATATTCCCGTTTAAATCATGAACTCTGGATTCCATAGTATGTAATCCAATTCCACTTTCCTGAATTTTATTAGGTTCACCATTATCTTCTATTATCAATTGATAGAATCCTGGATGTTCACGAATAATAATTTCTATAGTATCTGCATTTGAATGTTTTTTTACATTCCCAATAGCTTCTTGTACAATTGATAAAAAGCAAAATTTTATCTCTTTTGTAAGGTCCTGGTTTAAATTGTAATCTAGTTTAATTCTATACTCTGTATATTTCTCAATTATTATGTAAATACTTTTTTCCAAATCAATGGAATCATTAAATAGATCATGAATACTTTGATGGATACTGGTTAATGATTCATCTAATGCCTCTCCTATCTGTTTTAGACTTTTCGACACTTCTTGATCCTTATATACCACCTGCAAAGCCCCTATTTGAATAATACTTCTACTTAACAAATGGCCTACATTATCATGTATTTCTCTTGCAATTCTATTCCTTTCTTTTAACGTTGCCATCATAATCTCACTTGCTTTTTGTCTTTCCAATAAATCATTTTTTTGTATTGTTATTCTTCTAAATTCTTCATTATCATCTCGTATTTTCAATGCTTGTATTTTTAATTCTGAATATTTAGAGGATAAAAATGCCAAATATATCACACTTGCAATTACTATCATAAATAAAAATCCTTTTTCCCACTGGTTCCATATATCCATCCATAAATATCTATTGTTCCCCATCTTCCATGTGCTTATATATATAATCAAAAAAACAAATAGTCCTTTTAAATATTTATAGTTTCCAAGAAATGCCTTGTAACATGATTCATATATTATCAACAATATAAGAGGCAGAAACATCTCATATCTCATAATTAAAATATATAATAAAATATGTAACCCCCCATACACTTTCCCTGTATCCGTATAATAATATATCCCAGCAAAGATAATACCAACCAAAACAATATAGATAGATTTCTGTTCCAAAATTACCATTGTATATCCTATTACCAAAAGTAAGGTTATAATTCTATCTAGAATTCCATTCATAAATACCCCTCCATAAAGAATGACTGTACAGAACAACGATAACATATTATGAATAAGTATACCATCCCTTTTATTACATTTGTCATAATAACTTATGACTCTTTTCACTAGCACCATCTTTTTTCTATGATACAATATAAATATCATTAAAATAGAAAGAAGGTATTATATGACTCATAATGTGGTTAAAATAGAAAATCTTGTTAAACGTTACAAAGAACTCATTGCTCTGGACCATTTTAATTTAGATATTAAACAAGGTGAAATATTTGGTCTTCTCGGCCCAAATGGTTCCGGAAAAACAACGACCATCAACTGTATTCTTTCACTTTTATCGTATGATAAAGGTAATATTGAAATTTTTGGAGAAAAAATGAACTCTGAAAATTATGCTATCAAATCACGCATTGGTGTTGTTATGCAAAATGTTGCTCTCTTTGAAGAATTAACTGTTTATGAAAATATAGATTTTTTTTGTGGATTATATATTCCCAATTCTACACTAAGAAAAAAATATGTAAAAGATGCTATTTCCTTTGTTGGCCTTGAAGATTTTACAAAATTCAAGCCCAAAAAATTATCTGGGGGATTATTAAGAAGATTAAATATTGCTTGTGGAATTGCTCATAAACCAGAGCTGATTATCTTAGATGAACCTACTGTAGCGGTAGATCCTCAAAGTAGAAATAAAATATTAGAAGGTATTGTTCAATTAAATAAAAATGGAGCCACCATTATATATACTTCTCATTATATGGAAGAAGTTGAACAGATATGTTCTCGTATTGCTATTATGGACAAAGGAAAAAATATTGCAATTGGCACAAAAGAAGAATTAAAACAAATGATTAATCATAATGAAATTGTACAACTTGAAATATTAGATTTATCTGCTATTAATATAGACCAACTCAAGGAATTACCCCATGTTAACGCTGTCAAATATCAAGACAAAAAGCTTACTGTATCTTTTAACTCTGGATCTAATAATCTCGTTCATTTGTTAGAATATTTGCAAAATAAAAATATAGCTTTTGACCATGTATATTCTAAAACTCCATCATTAAATGATGTCTTTTTAGAAATTACAGGCAAAGAATTAAGGGATTAGGGAGGAATTAATTATGTTTTGGCATTTATATAAATATCGAATTAAATCTCTATTAAGTATTAAAGAAGATGTTTTTTGGAGTATTCTTTTTCCTATATTTCTTGCAACTTGTTTTTATATAGCTTTTTCATCCATCGGCTCCAAGGCTTATGATTTTCATTCCATTCCTGTAGCCGTTGTTTATCAAGACGAAAACTCTATGTTTCAATCTGTTTTAAGTTATATCTCAACAGACACTTCACAAGGAGAACCTTTTTTAACCATTACAGAAACCGATATAGATTCTGCTGAAAATCTATTATTAGACGATCAAGTAGATGCAATCTTAACTGTTTCAGATACTATTCAAATAACAGTCGCCAAACGGGGATTAAATCAAACAGCAGTACAAAGTTTTGTAAATGAATATTTACAACAACAGGCCATCGTAATGGACATCCTATCAAGCCATCCTGAATCTTTAGATGATTTAATTACTTCTATGAACCGCTCAACTTCTTACATTAAAGAAATTACCATTACTAGCAGTAATGTTGATCCTATGATATTTTATTATTTATCTTTAATTGCTATGGCTTCTTTATTTGGTGGTTTTTTTGGTCTTGAAACAGCCTCTCAGCTTAAAGCAAATCTATCTCCCGTTGGAATGCGAAAATGCATTGGTCCTCAAAATAGAATCCTTATGATTATTGCAGAATTTTTA
>JBFHFI010000116.1:0-7244 GCA_041583675.1 Butyrivibrio sp.
AACTCTTTGTTTAAAATCATCTATCACTGCCTGCATGTCATCAATCTCATCTTTGGATTGATAAGATTTCACTACAATCTCATAAACCGTATATCCTGTTTGCGTATCAACTGATTTTAAAATATAAAAGATATAATTTCCTTTTGCATAATATTTTTGATAATCAATTCCTAATTGATTATACAAATATATATCTCTGTTATAAATATCTAAACTTGACGAAGTACTCTTAGCCTTTTGTATTAGACTATTTAAATTTTCTGTGAGATCATCAAACAACCCTTCTGTTGTTAAAACCAATCCATTATCAGATTCCCCAACATCTCCAGATGGATTCTCTAACATGCCAATACAAAACTCTTTTAGCTCGTCTAGATTCAAAATTTCAGTGGCATTATCTTTATAATAAGAATCACTTTGATTGGCTGGAAAACTTGTACTTGTATATTGTCCCAACTCTACTAATTCTTGTGTGTCTGACTCTGGTACTTTTTGGGTTCCCTGAGTTGGCAAAGCTGCTGTTGTCGTCTCTGTATCCGTTGAAGTTGTAGTTTCTTCTTCACTTGTCGTTGTTGGACTTGTCGTTGTTGAACTTGTCGTTGTTGGACTTGTCGTTGTTGGTGGATTGGTTGTTACCACATTCTCATCGGATATGGATTCTGTGATATTCTCATCCATTGTTGTCTCTGTACTTTTATCCACACTTGTTGTACTTTCCGATTTTTCCTCAACAGCCGTAGTCTCTATCACCGTTATATTTGAGTGTTTTATTAATTCACTTAATTTACCTCCTCCTAAAGAGGCAGATACTACACATATAAATAATACCGTAAAACTTACGGTAAATAATATTTTTCTATTTTTCATCTATAATAAACCTTCTAATCTATTCTTAAACACAAATGCTACTTAAATTAACTATTTACTTTTTACCTAATTAAAGTATATCATTAAATTAACTTGTGTCTAGTCCTTCCCACAAAAACAATCATAATTTTAAGGAGTTTTTATGAAAAAAGTAGATTTACACGTCCATTCTAATGTATCCGACGGAACTTTATCCCCTAGAGAGGTAGTTAAAGCCGCCAAAAATGCTTATTTATCCGCAATGGCTCTTACAGACCATGATACCGTTAACGGAATCCCTGAAGCCATCCTTGCAGGAAAAGAATTTGATATTGAAATTATCCCTGGAATTGAAATGAGTTCTTTTTATAAAGATCGAGAAATTCATATTGTTGGGTTATGTGTGGATTACAAAGATCCTAATTTTCTAGCTTCTATCAATGATGAGATCTCCAATAGAACGCTTCGAAATAAACGTATGATTAAGAAATGTAATGATTTTGGATTTGAAATTTCTATAAATGAACTCAAAGAATTATTTCCTCAAAGCGTAATTACAAGAGCTCATTTTGCAAAATTTTTTATGCAGAAAAATTATGTAAAATCTATTAAAGAAGCCTTTGATAAATATTTTGGGGATGGAATGCCACTTTATGTTCCCCGAGATAAAAAAACAGCAAAACAAACCATAGAAATTATCAAATCTGCAAAAGGGGTACCTATTTTAGCACATCCTTTGTTATATAAATTCTCTTCAGGAGAACTTAAAAACCTTTGCATTGAATTAAAAACCTATGGTTTGGTTGGTATTGAATCTATGTATTCCACCCATCGTGGATTTGATGAATTAACCGTAAGACACTTAGCCCACGAAGTTGGACTTTTAGAATCTGGTGGATCAGATTTTCATGGTGCGAATAAACCTTATATTGCAATTGGTATTGGAACCGGTAATCTTATGATCCACTATGACTTTCTTAAACAAATTAAAAATGCTTCTAATTACTATCCATCGGAATAAATACGCGGGTATTTTCTTCTTGTAGTTCTTGTTGTGCACTGGCCATTGCTTCTTCACAAAATACTTTCTGTGAAAGTATTTTTCCTGCACTTACAGTTCTATGTGGCCTAAAATAAGTTCCATCCGATCTTAATACTCTTGTTTTCATATTATCTGAAAGTGTTACTTCAAGAACATGTTTTACTTGCTTTCTCAAATTCACATTCTCAATTGGGAATAAGATTTCCACTCTTCTATCTAAATTTCTTGGCATCCAATCACAACTTCCCATGTAAATTTCTTCATTCCCATCATTTCCAAAACAAAATATTCGACTATGTTCTAAATATGTTCCCACAATAGAACGAACCTCTATATTTTCACTAACTCCTTCTACTCCAGGAACCAAACCACAAATTCCTCTTACAATTAGTTGTACTTTCACCCCTGCTGATGACGCTTCATATAATGCCTCTATAATCTGTTGATCACATAACGAATTCATTTTTGCTATAATATATGCATTTTTGGATTTCTGTGCATTAAGCGTTTCTCGCTGAATCAAATCAATAAATTTATCACGCAACCAAAGAGGTGCTAAGGAAAGTTTATTCCAACCCAATGGTTCTGAATAACCTGACAACATATTAAATACTGCCGTTGCATCTTCTCCAATTTCATTATTACAAGTAAACATTCCCAAGTCTGTATATAATTTTGCAGTTGAGTCATTATAATTACCTGTTCCTAAATGAACATATCTCATAATTCCTTCTGTTTCTTTTCTTACAACCAAAGTAATTTTACAATGTGTTTTTAGACCCACAAGTCCATAAATAACATGGCATCCTGATCTCTCTAATTTTCTAGCCCAATTTATATTATTTTCTTCATCAAATCTTGCTTTTAATTCTACAAGTACAGATACCTGTTTTCCTTTATCTGCTGCTTCAGCTAAAGACGCAATAATAGGTGAATTTCCACTAACTCTATATAATGTCTGTTTAATTGCTAATACATCGGGATCATTTGCCGCTTCTTTTACAAAATCCACTACAGGGTCAAATGATTGATATGGATGATGCATCAAAATATCACCTTTTTTAATAGAAGAAAAAATACTCTCTGTTTGAGAAATCTCTGGTATTGGTTGTGGTTTATATGTTTTTTCTTTTAAATGTTCAAATCCACTTAACCCAAAAAATTTCATTAAAAATGTTAAATCTATAGGCCCATTTATTTTATAAATATCAGTTTCCTGTATTTTAAGTTCCTTTTTTAATATTTTTAAAAGTCTCGAATCTGTCTTATCATATATTTCAAGACGAATTGCTTCGCCCCACTGTCTTTTTTTAATTTGTTTCTCAATTTCTTTTAATAAATCAGCTGCTTCTTCTTCTTCAATATCTAAATCCGCATTTCTCATAATTCTATATGGAGCATTCGCAATAATATTATAATTTAAAAATAATCTATCTAAATAATTCTCAATTATAGTTTCTAATAATACTAAATATCTCATTCCTTCTATCCCTGGAATTTCAATAAATCTTGGAAGCACTTTTGGAACTTGCACTGTTGCAAATTCATAATCATCTTTACTTTCTTTTTTTTGTAGTAAAGCAGCAATATTTAAAGTTTTATTTCTAATCAAAGGGAATGGTCTAGAGGAATCTACAGCCATAGGCGTGAGCACAGGAAATACATCTTCAACAAAATATTTATCACAGTATATCTTTTGTTCATTAGACATATCTTTAAAATTATCAATTATGGTAAGTCCGCTTTTCTTTAACTGCGGAACCAATGATCTATTATATGTATTGTATTGAACATTAACAAATTCATGTGTTTTTTGAGAAATTGCATCCAATTGTTTTTGTGGTCTCATTCCAGAAATATCTTTTTTGTCATACCCTGCATTTACCATATCTCTTAATGAAGCCACTCTAACCATAAAAAACTCATCATAATTAGATGCCGTTATACTTAAAAACTTAAAACGTTCCATTAGTGGATTTGCTTTATCTCTAGCTTGTTCTAAAACTCGCTTGTTAAATTCTATCCAGGAAAGCTCTCTATTAAAAAAACTACTAGATTTATATTCTTTTTTGTTTTCACCCATATTTAAACCTCCTGAACCTTTCTTAATATAATGTTTAGCTTCAATCCATATACCTCTTCAAATAAACCAGTTTTGTCGTTAATCATTCCTTTTTCAAGAGAAATATCTTCATTCGTTCTTGTGATAATTCCTAAATTTCTTCCTTTTATTTGAAAAGCTGTATTTTTGAATTTTTGCTTATGTCCTCTATCCAATGCATTACTTACTTTAAGTATTGCTGTCAGTTTCGTAATTGTCAGAAATATTTCACTACTAAAATGCAAATCCATATCATTATCCATATCTACATCTAAAGTGGTATATTTTACTATATTTGCAACCATCTCTCTTTCAATATGTGATAGTCCAATAATTTCCGTAGACATAATAATATTATAAGAACACTCCTCCGGATACAACATACTAATATATTGTCCACAGTCATGTAAAATACAAGCAATCTGCAAAAGCAATCGTTCTCTTTTTCCCAATCCATGATATTTTCTTAAAGAATCAAATAATTTCAATGCCATCTTTTCAACAAATTGTACATGTTCTTTATTCCAAGAATATCTTTTAGATATATTTTTAGCTGCACCAATAATATCTGCAGTAAAATCATGTTCATATATGGAACGCTTTTTTTCAGTTCTTGCAAACTCTGCAGCCATTCCATCACATAATCTAATTCCAGGGATCCATAATGTATCTGCTTGCGTAGTATCAAGTATTTTTTTATAAATCATCGCACTCGGCAAAATAACATCTGATAATTCATGAGATACTCCTAATCGACGACCTAATTCCTCTTTAGAAAAGTACAAATCATGATATATTTCTAAAAATTCTTGCTTTGTATAGATGGATGATTCTCTTTTATGATCTCTACTTAATCGATTTAACAACCAGTTAATACTATCTCCTACTAATATCAAACATTCTATATCTTGGTCTTTGATAAACAAATGACTTAATGCTTCCATATCCGTATCAATATATTCTTCCATCATGGAGTAGGTATTTACAGAACGGTCTGTCACATGATATAACACTTCCATTAATCTCAATGCTCCTAATTTGAGATTTTGTGTGGTAACCAAAGATCCTTTATCAAACAATGAAACCTGTGCGCTTCCAGCTCCAACATCTGCCAATGCCACACCCTTATCAATCAAGTTTTGAAAACCTTCTTTTTGTGATGCTACTGCCTCATAAATAATAAGTCTTTGTTCTGAATTACTAAGAATTTCAACTTCTATTTCCGTTTTCATCTTAATTCTATCTAATATACTTCGGGCATTTTTTGACTCTCGTATAGCACTTGTTGCACAAGCTCTACAAGATTTTACATCATAGGTTTTCATAATATCTTTAAAATCAAAAAGAATATCACATAATTCATCGATTAATCCATAACTAATCTTCCTATCATTGTAAGCATCTTTTCCTAATGCAATAATATGTCTCACATGGTCTAGTTGTCTAATTCCCCTTGAATTTATTTCATATATTACCATCTCGACTTGATAAGAACCCACATCAATTGCTGCAAAAGTTGTTCCTGCCATTATCCTACCCCCTCTAATTTATTTATATGAATATTCCAAATAATTGACAAATTGCTGTGCCGTTCTTCCAGATAATCCTCCATGTGCAATTTCCCATTTATTCGCTTCTCTGAGAATAATATGTTCATCTAAATTTAGGCTATTCTTTTTGTAAAGTCCAAGTACAATCTGCGTAAACTCTTTTTTATCTGGGGACCCAAAATAAATTGGAAGTCCAAAACGAGCTGATAATGATAGTTTTTCTTGTACTGTATCTCTACTATGTAAGTCATCATCTCTCTCTTCTTTGTCTGTAAATTTTTCTCTAACCAAATGCCTTCTATTAGACGTTGCATAAATTAAAACATTATCTGGTTTTTTCTCCAATCCACCTTCAATAATCGCTTTTAAATACTTATATTCTATTTCAAACTCTTCAAAAGATAAATCATCCATATATATAATAAACTTATAATTTCTATCTTTTATTTGATTAATAATAAAAGATAAGTCTTTAAACTGATGTTTATATACTTCTATCATTCTCAATCCCTGTGTATTATATTCATTGAGAATTGCTTTAATACAAGAAGATTTTCCTGTTCCACTATCTCCAAAAAGCAATACATTATTTGCTTTTTTCCCTTCCAAAAATGCTTCTGTATTTTCTCTCAGTTTATTTTTTTGAATTTCATAGCCTATTAAATCATCTAAATATTTATGTTCTATACTTATAATTGGATCAATAATAGTCGAAGAATCACTTTCATTATGTACCACACGAAAAGCCTTAAACATACCAAATTTTCCGACCCCTACTGTTTTATAATACTCACATAATATTTCCAAAAACGCTTCTTCGTTCTCTGCTGTGTTTAAAGCAATCGAAAGTTCTAATATTCCATCTCTTATTCTTTTATTAAAATACTTATCCTCTTCATTATTATTTATAAAATCCAATAAACAACTGAGCATTGTATTGTTTTTTTGATCAAATTCACTAAGGTCAAGATCAAAAATCTTTTTTAAAATAGTAATATCATGTAATGCTGCTTTATTAATACTTCCTTCTAACAAACCTTTTCTTTCGCATGTTATACTAAATCCATTTTCATTAGATACAAGAAAAAGAGTGATATAATTCTGCCATAAATTTCCTCTAAATCCCATTTGAACTGCTGTTTCCAATATTTTATGAATACAATCTATAGACATATCATTTATATCTTGTTCCGTTTCCATTGTTTCTAATCCTAATGCTAACATATTACTTATAACTGAATTATTTTCTTTCTCTCTATATAATAACAAATTACTTTTTTCCATAATTTTAATCCTCTAATAATTTCCTAATAATTTAATTGAATTTGACTCTTCCGATATACCCCTTAATGCATTTCTTACTCCAGGATCTGTTAAATTTCCATCAAAGTCCACATAAAATCTAAATTCCCAGTTATGCTCTGGTATTGGTCGAGATTCTATTTTAGTCATATTTAACCCATTAAACATAATATGTGATAAAGCATTATACAAACTTCCTGCCTTGTGTTGAATCTCAAAACAAATACTCACTTTTTGAGCAGTCTTTACAAAATTTCTTTTACGACTCACAATTACAAACCTTGTTGTGTTTGTTGCCATAGAACTAATTCCTGTGTCTAAAATTTCCAAATCATATTCTTTTGCACAGTTTGCAGATGCAATAGCTGCATGATTAAAATAATCCTCTTCCGCTACTTTCCTT
>JBFHFI010000117.1:0-7221 GCA_041583675.1 Butyrivibrio sp.
CTATTTATCTTCAAATACATTTTTATTTTTTATTAAATAATCAAAAAGTGACACTATGGATAAAATTAACGAAAGATAAATTAAAATTATTTCTATCACATTAATCACAGGATTATCTAAATTAATAATTAAAAATAAACACATTAACATTTGAAATATTGTTTTAAATTTCCCCCACCAACTAGCAGCTAGCACCAAACCATTGTCGGATGCTACCAATCTAAAACCACTAATAATAAATTCTCTTGAAATTAAAACAATAACAATCCAAGCTGGTAAAGATTTTAATTGCACAAATGCAATTAATGCTGCAGACACAAGTAATTTATCAGCTATAGGGTCCATAAATTTCCCAAAATTAGTTATTAAATTATATTTTCTGGCAATATGTCCATCTAACATATCTGTTAAACTTGCCAAAGCAAAAATAACCAATGCAATATAATTTCCAACCACTCCAAATTTATCAACTATAAGAAAAAACAAAAAAAACGGAATTAAAATAACTCTAACTATTGTAAGTTTATTTGGTAAATTCATTAATTCAACTCTCCTATCAAATCATATTCCATTGCTTGTACTATTTTAACAAAAGCGAAATCTCCACTAATCAGTTCCTCTTCACTTTTTATAAATACAAATCCATCTACATTTGGTGCATCCATATAGGATCTACCCACATAAACATCTTCATCTGCCGCTTTTCCTTCAATAATAATTAATAATCTTTTCCCTATCATTTTAGCAGATTTTTCTATTGATATCTCTTGTTGAAGAGACATAATCTCATCTTTTCTATCCAACTTCACTTGCTCATCCACTTGATGATCCATGCTTGCTGCTATGGTATCCTCTTCTGGGGAATATGTAAACACACCAAGTCGGTCAAACTCTATTTCATCAATAAAATCCAACAACGCTTCATGATCTTCTTGTGTCTCCCCTGGGAACCCCGTAATTAAAGTTGTTCTAAAACACATATCCGGAATCTCTTTTCTAATTAATTGAATAATTTGAATTAATTCCTCTTGATTTGTTTTTCTTCCCATTTTCTGTAAAATACGATTTGACGCATGTTGAATTGGCATATCAATATAATGGCAAATTTTGCTTTCAGTTTTAATTACTTGAATCAATTCTTCAGTAATTTCTTCAGGATAACAATACAGTAACCTAATCCATTCTATCCCTTTTACCCGACATAATCTTTGAAGTAATTCTGGCAATCTTTTTTCTCCATACAAATCCACTCCATAAACAGTAATTTCTTGCGCAACAATAATTAATTCTTTAATCCCACACTCAGCAAGATAGGTAGCCTCTTTAATTAATTTTTCAATTTCTACACTTCGATAAGCACCCCTAATAGAAGGAATACTACAATAAGTACATCTTTTATTACAGCCTTCTGAAATTTTCAAATAAGAATAATACCCACCCGTTGTAATAATCCTTTTGGCTTCCGGTCTGCACAAAACATTAATATCCTTAAATGCATTATGTCCTTTTTTTGCCAAAACATCATCTACAACATCACAGATTTCATCAAAAGCACTTGTTCCTATCATTGCATCAATTTCTGGCATTTCTTGTAACATTTGATCACGATATCTCTGAACCAAACAGCCCGTAACAATTAAAGCTTTTAAATTCTTTTTCTTGTATTCAGCCATCGCAAGTATCATATCAATACTTTCTTCTTTTGCATCATTAATAAATCCACATGTATTAACAACAATAACATCCGCTAATGCTTCATCATCTGTAAATTCATAATTTCTCTCTCTTAATAATCCCATCATCATTTCGGAATCCACTAGATTTTTATCACAACCAAGGGAGACAAATAATATTTTCATATTTAAATAACCTTACACTCTCATAATCCTTCCACGAAAGCACCTCTCTAAATCATAATTTGATTTTAATTGTACCTTTTTCTATTGTAAAAAGCAACCCATAACAATGTATAGTTTACTATAACCAACTATGTTTTAGACATAAAAAAGAGGGAGAACTCCCCCCCTCTTTTCATCACTCATTTTCTTCTAATGTTTCATTTTCCTCAACTCCAGTTGTTACATTTTCTTCATCTGCGGCTGTCTCATCCTCAGCATCTATAGTTGTCTCGTCATCAACTTCTGTAGTTGTCTCATCATATGAATTAAATAAGTCATATAATGCCGATGCATTAGCTTCTCCTTGTGCCTCACCTTTATTATATCCAACATTATAGGCAATTGCACTTCCAAGCCCTCCTGCTAATACCAATATAATTGCTAATGTCGCCAACATTTTATACCTTTTTTCTTTTTCTCGATGTAACAAATCCCCTTTGCTATTTTTTCTAAAATCAATTTTTTCCTGACTCATAAATACCTCCTAAAATTATATACTTATAATAATTTACCATTAAAATATGTTCAATCTGTGTTTTCATATAAAATCAAAAATAGCCAAGGCTTATCACCTTGACTATTTATCACATTCCAAAGAATATGTTTAAAAACTTATTTAGCGTAATCAGTAACTCTTGATTCTCTAATTACATTTACCTTAATCTGTCCAGGATATTCAAGTTCCGATTCAATCTTTTTGGAAACATCTCTAGCAAGAAGTACCATATCTGCATCATTAATAATGTCTGGTACAACCATAACTCTAATTTCACGTCCTGCTTGAATTGCAAAAGATTTTTCAACTCCCTTGAAATCATTTGTAATATCTTCTAATTGTTTTAACCTGTTTGAATAAGTTTCAATTGTCTCTCTTCTAGCTCCTGGTCTCGCTGCTGATATTGCATCTGCTGCTTGAACAATACATGCTATAAGTGATTCTGGTTCTACATCTCCATGATGAGCTTCTACTGCATTAATAACAATTGGTGTTTCTTTGTATTTTCTGCATAAATCAGCTCCAATTTGAACATGTGAGCCTTCCACATCATGATCGATAGACTTACCGATGTCATGTAACAATCCTGCTCTTTTTGCAATCCTTACATCTAAACCAATTTCAGATGCAAATACACCACATAACATTGAAACTTCAATTGAATGTTTTAAAACATTCTGACCATAGCTGGTTCTAAATTTCATTTTTCCAAGAAGTCTAATTAACTCAGGATGAATTCCGTGTACACCAGCTTCTAAAGAAGCAGCTTCACCTTCTTCTCGAATCATTGTTTCAACTTCTTTTTTGGCTTTTTCAACCATTTCTTCAATTCTCGCCGGATGAATTCTTCCATCAATAATTAATTTTTCAAGAGCGATTCTAGCAACCTCTCTTCGAATTGGATCAAATCCAGATAAAATTACCGCTTCTGGAGTATCATCAATAATTAAATCAACACCAGTCATTGTCTCAAGCGTACGAATATTACGACCCTCTCTACCAATAATACGACCTTTCATTTCATCATTTGGAAGTTGAACTACAGATATAGTTGCTTCAGATACATGATCTGCCGCACATCTTTGAATAGAATGTACAATACATTCCTTCGCTTTTTTATCTGTTTCTTCTTTAACCTTAATTTCCATTTCTTTGATCATTACAGCTGTTTCATGTTTTACTTCTTCTTCAACAGTTCTTAAAAGATGTTCTTTTGCCTGAACGGAGGTAAGTCCTGAGATTCTCTCGAGTTCCTGTACTCTTTTCGTACTAAGTGATTCCACTTCTTGCTTTTTATGATTTAAGTCTTCTTCTCTACGACTCAAACTCGCATCTCGCCTTTCAACAGCATCTAACTTCTTATCTAAAGTCTCTTCTTTAGAAAGAATTCTGCGTTCGTATTTCTGCAATTCAACACGTCTTTCTCTGGTCTCTTTTTCTAATTCATTCTTCGCCCTTAAAGACTCTTCTTTGACTTCAATTAGAGCTTCCTTTTTACGTGTTTCTGCTGTTTTTAAAGCTTCATCTATTATTTCTCTAGCTTTCTCTTCTGCACTTCCAATCTTCTTATCCGAAATGTTTTTATGATAAGATGTACAGACTAGCCAGACAATAGGAGCAGTTATTAGAATTGTAGCAATTGCCACTATAGCATAAATCATGGTACAGGAGCACCTCCTTATTTAGTTTTCATTGTACAAAATACAACACTATAATATTATACTTTTTTGGTACAAGTGTCAAGTTAAAATAGTACTATATAACTATCTATGCCTAGTACTCCCCTAAATAAAATAGAGCTAAACAAGATACTATTCTCCTTTGAAAACTCGAGATAAAATATCATAAGAAAATCCTTTTCTCGCCATCGATTGATAAAGCTTATTTACCTGAATTCTATCCATCTTTGATATTTGCTCTACTTCAATTCTTTTTTTCCTTAATTCATACAAAATCTGATCATATTCATCAATTTCAAAATCCGAAAGCACTTGATCTACAACTTCTCTTGCAATACCTTTGCCATATAACGAAGCTTGTATTGCACGTATACTTTTATAACGATTATCACGCAAGGATTCAGCATATGCTCTAGCATAATTTAGGTCATTAATATACCCATATTCCTTTAACTGTAAAATAACATCTTCAATAATATCCGTTGGATTGTCCCATTTTATCATTTTCATTCGAATATCTCGTTCACTTTTTGCCGTATCTGCTAATAAATAAAACACTCGATCCCTTAAACGTTTGGTTACTGTATTTTTTAATTCCAGATATTGTTCTTCTGATATTTCATAATTTAATTTTAATTTATATTTTTTTATTTCAGAATAATATACCGAAAAAGCAAAATTATCATCTATATAAATTCTATGCTTTTTCCCTACACTATCCGATATCTTTGTTACTAACATTATTCCTTGGTTGTTTCTTGTTTTTTTGCTGTCTCAGTTTTCTTGGTTGTTTCTTCTTTTGATTCTGAACCTATATTATAAAAATCTCTTACTTTTGATTCAATCTCTTCCATCAACTGCGGATTTGCTAATAAATATTGCTTTGAATTTTCTCTACCCTGTCCAATTTTGTCACTATTATAAGAAAACCAAGCTCCACTTTTTTGAATAACATCGCATGCAGCTCCCAAATCTAAGATTTCACCTTCCTTTGAAATTCCTCGTCCAAACATAATATCAAATTCAGCATCTTTAAATGGCGGTGCAATTTTATTCTTTACAATTTTAGCACGTGTTCTATTTCCAATCATTTCACCATTTACTTTTAAAGTTTCAATTCTTCTTACATCCACCCTTATAGAAGAATAAAATTTCAATGCACGTCCTCCCGTTGTTGTCTCAGGACTTCCAAACATAACACCAACTTTTTCACGTAACTGATTAATAAAGATTACGGTACAATTTGTTTTACTAATAATTGCTGTTAACTTTCTTAGTGCTTGAGACATCAAACGCGCTTGTAAACCTACATGTGAATCACCCATATCTCCATCAATCTCTGCTTTCGGTACCAGAGCGGCTACAGAATCTATAATTATAATATCAACTGCACCTGATCTAACAAGTGTCTCTGTAATTTCCAATGCTTGCTCACCATTATCCGGCTGTGATATATATAATTCTCCTATATTTACACCTATATGTTCTGCATAAGTGGGATCCAATGCATGCTCTGCATCAATAAATCCTGCAATCCCCCCACGTTTTTGAACTTCAGCCACCATATGAAGTGCAACTGTTGTTTTACCACTTGATTCAGGTCCATAAATCTCAATGACTCTTCCTTTTGGTATTCCGCCCATTCCCAACGCAATATCCAAGCCTAAAGATCCTGTTGGAACTGTTTCCACTTGTAATTTTGCAGAAGAATCTCCCAATTTCATAACTGCACCTTTTCCAAAATTTCTCTCAATACTTGAAATTGCAGCATCTAACGCTCTTGATTTATCATCTTTTCCCATATTATAAGTCTCCTTTTCAAATCACATAATCTACATACTACGAACTAATGTTCGTTTTTCTAAAATAAATATAACTTAAAACCACAAGGCTGTCAACCTAAAAATATCTCAACACACTATATTCCTCCTTTTATATAATTTAATAAAATGGAATTACTGCCGAACGGCTAAGAATAACTTTATAAAAGTCTCAGATGCTTATATTATAACATCTGAGACTTTCCAATAAAATATAAAAATTATAAAAATTTCATAAATAACTAATTCTAAATATGAAAACGTCTTTTTAACTCTTGGGTTGCTTTACGATCTCCAATAATAATCGTACTTAAAAATAAAAACAATGATAATGCAACTGCAAATCCACTTAATGTCAAATGTTTATTTATACCTAAAAAACAAAGTAATAATGGCAATAAACTATATAAGATTATAATAATTTGATACATCATATAATTTTGCCAATTTTTCAAATCAACAAACATAAGTACAAGTGTCCCTATTCCTGCCAGTGCAACACTTCCTGGTAATACATACTCCACTGACCATCCCTGAAATCCTAAAACAATATCTATAATAATTGTATACATTGTCCAAAAAAATAAAGCAGAAATTAATTTTGACGCCAATTCTGAACTTCTAATCACTATAATTTGAAATGTTAGATAAAGGCAAACAATTCCACAACCTACAATCAAACTCCATAAGACTTCATCATAATAATTATAATTCAAATAAATAGAACTAATAACAACTAATATAACAACCATTAGTGAAATATTTGAGACTAATTTCAACTTTCTAATGTGCACTCTAGCATCTGGATATGTATTATATACTTCTCCTGATTCTTCCAAAACATTTTGACAAAGAGGGCAAATATCTGTCTCATCCATAATTTCAACATTACATTTTTTACATTTACTCATTGTACACACCATTACTTTCTATTTTGATTGCAATACCATCTTCAGCCATTTTTTTAAATACGCATCTTTGTAATGAACAATCTTTTAAATCTGAACTAATAGAAAAAACCAATGTATTTTGGTAAGAGCATATAGTTCCCTTGATATGTTGTCCTTTAGACATTGCAATAAATGCATAAAACCCTTGAATATAATCTTGATAGTCCTCAGACACTTGAACATTTCCAATATTGGTTACTGTTGATGTATTTGCTAATGCTGCAGATGTATAAATGTATTTGATTGCAATATTTTTAATAAACAATGGAACAGCTCTCGCTATTAAGTTTTTTTCATTAGACACATTATATGAAAATAATTTTTCCAAATAATCTTTATTAATTTGTTCATGTAAACTTGTTTGAATAATCTTTAAAA
>JBFHFI010000118.1:0-7211 GCA_041583675.1 Butyrivibrio sp.
CACTTAAAAGGGATTCATTTGCATCCTTCCAATTCTCCGTATATAAATTTTGCGCTTCTAAAAATGTATCCATCTCCAACGCGGTTACATCCGCATCAAATACAGTATCCGAATTCAGCTGCATTTCAATAGAATTTACAATATCTTCCGTTGAAAATAAGTTTTCCACACTATCAAGCGTTGTAATTGCCCAACTACTATTGACAGCTTCCACTTTTAAATCAAAAAATCCTGAAACTCGCATTATTTGGGTTGTTCCATCCGTCTTTACTACTGTAATTTCATCATTTAATGCAAGATTATAGTCTTGTTTCAAAGACTCTCCTAGTAATATTTCTCCAACCTGTTCTGGATACGACCCTTCAATAATTGCATCTTGCCATTCATATATATCTGTTGAAGCGTCAGCCTCCATTCCTCTTATTAATAATGATTGAGATTGGTCTCCAATTTCCATTAAAACTGATTGATCAGAAACTGCCGATATTGCTGTAATTTCCGAATAATTATCTTGCAATTCACTTAATACATTTTGATAATCTAATATCACACCATCTTCAGCCTCTGAATACACTGTAATTTGTGAAGAATTTCCAATTGTGCTATCAATAAGACTTGTTTGTAGACTTTGAATTAAAGATCCAATAAATATCTGAACTGCCACAGCAACAGCTATTCCAACCACAATTAAAGCTGTCTGACCTTTGTTCGACTTTAAAAAGCGAACTGCAATTTTAAATCCTAATTTCATTGCGCATTCACCTCTTTTTCTAATATATTTTTCAAATCATCAAAGGACTTAGACAAGTAATCCGCGCCAATTTTTTCTGCAATTTCTTGCTTTCCATTAAACGCAACTCCTCCCACTATAATATGAATAGGGTTATTTACTGTTTCTCTAATTTCTTGAATAATTTTTTTTGTTGCCACTAAATTATAATAATTGCCCACACTAATAGCAATTACACTTGGTTCTATTGTATATATAGCATTCATAAAATCTTTGTAAGGTGTGTTTTGTCCTACAAAAATACTTTCATATCCCATAACAGTCAAGAAATCTGCTACCATTCTTGCTCCCAAATCATGATATTCTTCTGGCGGGCACATCACAACTGCGGTTCCTTTTTGAATTGGTTGCAAATCATTTCTTTTTTGAATAATATATGGATAACAACTTTCCACTATGGTTCTTACAATCGCTGTACGAACATGCTCTTTCCATATACATATATTTTTATCTTTTAATTTACATTCCCAATTATTTAAAATTGGTGTTAATACCTTAGAATATAATTCAATTACATCAATCTTATCTTCTTTTAATAATCCCATGGTGTAAGAATAGCAAGCTTCCTTATCTTCTGCTTCTAATAATTCAACCAAATAATTTTTTATTTCTTCCATTACATCCTCCCCCTTTTTTAACTTATATTTATCTATATAAATTACACTATTTCCCCTTTTTATCCACCAACAATGGTTTAATAGCTTTATAAATTTCTCCCGCTTTTTTACTGTCGTATTTTTTTACCAAAGCATTATTCAATCCTTGTTTTGTCTTATAATCCGCAATATATTTACCAATTGTTGGTGCATCCGCTATATATTGAGGTATAATGCTCTCAATTTGTCTAATTCTCTCTTTATGTTCCTCAAGTTTATTTTTCAATGCCAAATCAGATACTCTATCAATACTTTTTGAATTCTGCTTCCAAAAATGAACCACACTATCAAATCCTGTATCATCACTTACAATATGATATTGATTTTCTGGATCCTTTGCAATCAAAAACCCTAAATAGGAAGAAAGTTGAAAATCCAGTGCATTTTTTGATCCAACTTTAACTTCAAAATAAATAATATTAGCTGGTGTTGATTTCATCTTTCTATGAACATCAAATGTTATTGTTTCTGCATTTTCACTATAAAATACAAACACGTTATCTTCGGCCTCTAAATTATCTATTCCATTTAAGCCTTTTGACTTTACATTTTCAAAGTCAACGATATATACTGCCATTCTATAT
This sequence comes from Butyrivibrio sp., assembly GCA_041583675.1. Lineage (GTDB taxonomy): Bacteria > Bacillota > Clostridia > Lachnospirales > Lachnospiraceae > Eshraghiella. Next base: position 2,031 of record JBFHFI010000118.1, read on the forward strand.
CCCCCTCTGTGTTTTCTTTCTTTATGTTATTATATAACATTCAGCAAGAGTTTGAAAGCGTTTTATCCTTGGAATGAATATCCTGAAAACACAAAAAAACTCCCGACCCTATTACTAGGAATCGGAAGTTTTTCTTATCTATTTATTTCTCTAATAATTAAATCCTTACAGTATCTAAAATATTCCTCCACAGAAAATGCATCCGGATCTGCTAAATACTGAATTGTTGCACCCTCTAAGATTGAAATAATAACACTTGATAAAAGAATTTTTCTAGGCTCTTCTACCTGGGGGGCATAGGTATCTAATAGTGTTTTTAGTTCCTGTCTCCATCCAAAAAAAGATCTTTTAAACTCCGACTTTATATCTTCATCAAATCTTGACTGCACCCAAAAATCAATTTCTGCATAATCATATTTAGGTTCTTCTTTAATAAAGATAAGTTTCTGTTTGATAAAAACATCAAGTTGTGACTCCAATGTATCTTCTGCCACTTGCATACAATTATTACGTAATTCAACACATCTGTCTGCTACTTTTTTTTGTGCTGCAAGTAGTAGCTCTTTTTTTGATTTATAATAATAATGTAAATTTGACTGATATACATTTGCTTGTTCTGCAATCATTCTTATTCTAGTCTCACTAATTGATCTTTCTTCAATAACATCAAGGGTTGCTTGTATAATTTTCTCCTGTGTTGATAGATCCTCTAATACCAATTTCACCCTGTCCTCCAAACCAACATTTATGTAATTTATTCTATAAATGTTCCATCTTTAATTTGTTCTACAATTTCAAGATATTGTGCCTGAATTTCTTCAGATACTGCGTCTCCAAATGTTCCAACACTTAATGCACCATTTGAAAGATCTCCATAAATAGTTTTTCCTCCAAAAGTATCATTGATAACGTCTTCCATACAAATTCCAATCATAGTTGCGTTATCTGTTACAACACTACTTATTATAACATCTGATTCCTGTGTTGCAAGTAAATCACTTGGCTGTCCAATATCAAATTTGTTTTCATAATTAGCCAATACTTCTCTTGCCCCTGAATCAACTGCACTTGCATCACCAAACATAATATCAACATCATATGTTGAAATCATAGAATCCGCAATTTCTTTTCCTTTTGCTGCATCACTAAATGAATTTGCATAAGCTGAGTAAACTTCAATATCAGGGTTTACTATTTTTGCTGCTGCTTCATAACTAGCAAGTTTTGCCTTTGTTGTATCTAATTCCATTCCACCAATAAATCCAATGCTATTAGTCTCTGACATAAGACCTGCAAGAGCTCCTGCCATATATCCAATTTGATTCGCATCTGGAAGAATAGATGTAATATTCTCAGTTTCTAAAGTTCCATTTAATAAAGCGAAATCTACATCTGGATAATCTGCTGCTACTTCAGCAACTGCATCTGTATATTGATTTCCTGGAGCAAAGATTAAATCAAATCCAAGGTCTGCATAAGATCTCATACTTGAAGCGAAATCTGCTGTAGAAAGTCCGTCTGTATACTGTGTCTCAAAGTCATATTCCTCTGCTGCTGTAATCATTGCATTATAACATGCTGCTCCCCATCCACCATCTGCAATAGATGAATCACATATCATTGCAATTTTATAAGTTACTGCTGCAACGTCCTCTGCTGCTGTTGTGCTTGAACTTGTTGTACTTGAAGTTGTTGATTCTGCACTTGAACCACAACCTGTTAATGCCACAATTACCATGGCTATTGCCAAAAATATTACTGATACTCTTTTTTTCATAAATGTTTCCTCCTAAGTGTTTTTATAATTAAGGTAATACCCATAACTATCTTTCTTCTTTAAAATATGGTCTTCCATTGGCCTTTGGCCCTGCTTTTTTAATTCCAAAAAATGCTAGTACGAATAGTGTACATAAATATGGAATCATTGCTAATAATTGATAAGGCGTTCCTGAATTCATAATCTGTAATCTTAATTGTAATGCATCTGTAAATCCAAACAGCAATGCTGCAATTAAAACGCCTCCTGGTGCCCATCTTCCAAAAATAACTGCTGATAAAGCAATAAATCCTCTTCCAGATACAACACCGTCTGAATAAGTACTAATATAACAAGTGGTTAAATAAGCTCCACCCATTCCTGCGAGACCTCCACATAGAACACATGCTAAATATTTTGTTTTCTTTACATGAATTCCTAGAGACTCTGCTGCTTTTGGATATTCTCCAACTGCTTTATAATTCAATCCCATTTTTGTTTTTGAAAAAAACAAATAGGTAATAGGAACTAATAAATATGCTAAATATACAATGGGCGTATGATTAAAAAGGATTTTTCCTACATAAGGAATATCACTTAAAATTGGAACTGCCCAAGACTCCATTAAAGGAGCTGAAATAAGAGTGGAATTAATTCCAAACAATGCTTTATATAGAAAAGATGCAATTGCTGGAGCAAAAATATTAATTGCCATACCATATACAATTTGCTCTGCTCCTAATTCTATCGTACAAAATGCATAAACCATGTTAATGGCAATTCCACCAACAGCACCTGCTACGATTCCAAAAAGAGGATTCCCTGTACTATAACTAACATAAAAACCTATTAATGCACCAAAGGCCATAATTCCATCTAGACCAATATTGACCATTCCCGCTCTTTCTGAATAAAGTTCTGCCAATGCCACAATCAGGATTGGTGTTGCCATTCGAACCATCGAAAGAAGTAATTCACTAATAAAATTTGCATTTAATATTGCTTCCATTATTCAACCTCCTCCTTGTTTTTTTTCAAAGATAGATTTGAAATAAATTGTCTAACTGCTGGAAGATTCATATATGCAGTACCAGCTACCGCAAATACAATAACCAATGCCTGAATAATATCTATTACGGAAGTTGGCATTCCAGTTCCTACTTGCATGGTTGTTGCTCCTGTTCGAAGTACAGCAAATAGATAAGATACTAACATTGTTCCAATGGGATTTAACTGTCCTATTAATGCAATAGCAACTCCATCAAATCCATAGCCATCTCCAAATCCTGCTAAAAGCCTAAATTGCGTTCCATGAAGTTCAATACTTCCTCCAAGACCTGCAATTGCTCCAGATACAATAAATGACATTAACATAAGACGTTTTACTGAAAATCCATTTACTTCTGATGCTGTTCTATTTAAACCAACTGCACGGAGTTTAAATCCTTCTGCCGTATAAAACATAAAATAATAAATAATAAGTCCCAATATTACTGCAATAATAATTCCAATATGTAATCTTGACTGTCCAAATAATTTTGCTAATCTTACACTAACAGCAGCTGTTTGTGGAACACTTCCTTCTCTAAATGGACCTGAGTACAGATATCCCATAAAAAGAATTGCTATATAATTAAGCATAATACTTACAATCATTTCATTAAGACCTCTCCATACTTTTAAGAGTCCTGGTATTAATCCCCAAATTCCACCTGCAATTGCTCCACATAATAAACTTATTATAATCAATGGCAAATCCGGTAAAAATGACAATTTTGTTGAAACAACAAGGCTTGCAACAGCTCCCATCACAAATTGTCCTTCGGCACCTAGATTAAAAACTCCACATCGATAAGCAAATGTTGCTGCTAATCCTGTAAATATCAAAGGTGTTGCTTTTACAAAACTTTCCGCTATATTAGATGAACTTCCAAATGCCCCTTGAAATAGGTATTCATATGCCTGTTTGGGATCTCCTCCAATACAAGCAATTAAGATAGCTCCAACAAGAAAAGAAAGCAGTACTGCTAAAACTGGAACTAATACTTTTAAAATTCTATTTTGCATATTCATAATTTTCACTCCTGTTATTCTACTTTTCCTGACATGGCTAAAGATATTTCTTTAATTGGTGGATTTATTCCTGAATAGATTCCAACAACCTTTCCCTCAAACATTACTGCAATTCTATCTGATAATTTAAGTACTTCATCAAAATCAGCACTAATTAGAAGAACTCCACATCCTTTATCTCTTGCTGCAATCATACTATCATGAACATATCTGGTTGCTCCAATATCCAAACCTCTTGTTGGATGTACTGCAATTAACAATTCCGGATTTTCTTCAAGCTCTCTTGCAAGGATTATTTTTTGTTGATTTCCTCCTGATAAATTCCGAGTATCTTGTTCCACGGAAGCACATCGAATATCATATTTTTCTTGTAATCTATTTGCTTCTTTTTCCATTGACCTTTTTTTCAAAAACAAACCTTTTCCAACGGAAATCTCTGATGTATATAAACGTTTTAACAGCAAATTTTCTTTTACTGTCATATTCCCAATCAGACCCATTTTATTACGATCTTCTGGGATATGAGAAACATTATCAGCTATAAATGTACTTGGATTAAAATTTTTAACCTTCTCAGAATGAATTTCAATATTACCCTCACTTGGTGCAATTAATCCTGTAATAATTTGCGCCAACTGAGATTGACCATTTCCATCCACTCCCGCTATTCCTAAAATCTCACCCTTACCAATTTCCAAATTAATATCATCTATTCCACTATGCTTAGATTCTTTATTAAAGCTTACATGTGATAATGATGCTACTGCTTGCTTATATGTTTCTACTTTTTCATATTCTGCAACGGTGAGTTCTTTTCCTATCATTAAATTTGCTAATTCTTCCGCATGAGTTTCATCTTTATTTAAGGTTACTACTGTTTCACCGGCTCTTAAAATTGTAATTCGATCACTAATTTCTAGAACCTCTCTCATTTTGTGAGATATAAAAATCACAGATTTTTTTTCATCTTTTAATTTTCTAATAATTTTAAATAATCCTTCAACTTCAAGATCTGTCAATGCAGCTGTTGGTTCATCAAGTATCAATAATTCAGCACCTCTATATAATGCTTTTAAAATTCCAACTCTTTGCTGCGCTCCTACTGATATATCAGTTACCTGCTTATCAATTTCAATATCCAACCCATATTTTTCTGCTAATTCCATAATTTCCGCTTTCATTGCTTGTTTATGAATTAACTTTGAGTGATCCTTGGTTATTCCCAATATTATATTTTCAAATACCGTCATTGCTTCTATTAACATAAAATGTTGATGAACCATTCCAACTCCAAGTTTTACTGCTTTGGATGGAGAATCAATTTTAGTTTTCTTTTCGTGAAAAAATATATC
>JBFHFI010000119.1:0-7194 GCA_041583675.1 Butyrivibrio sp.
AAATGGAATGAAGGATGGGAATTTGTTGAGAATTTTACAGAAGAGTTTATTCTAGATAAAACAGAAACTGAAAAAGTGGTACTTCCTCATACTTGTGTAGAAACATCGTTTAATCATTGGGGGTCTGATCAGTATGAAATGCTATGTGGGTATAAAAAAACTTTCTTATATAATCAGGAATGGGAAAATAAAAGAATTTTTATTGAATTTGCAGGAGCAGCACATGAAGCGACAGTATATTTTAATGGAGTGAAAATTACAAAACATAGTTCTGGATATACAGCATTTGAAGTTGAGATAACAGACTATATTCAAAAGAATATAGAAAATATGCTTGTTGTAAAATTGGATAGTAGAGAAAATTTAAATATTCCTCCATTTGGATATGTAATTGATTACATGACATATGGAGGCTTGTATAGAGATGTTTTTCTAAAAGTTCGAGAAAATAATTATATAAGGGATATTTATATTGATACAAAAGGTGATGGTACGTTTACTGGAAAATTACATTTAGATAAAATCGGAGAGTCATTATCTTATAAAATAAAAGTGAATGATAATATCGGAGTTGAAAAATGGTCTGAAAGTAAAATGATAACGACACAGGAAGCAGAATTTTCTGGGGAAATATTAGAAGTAGAATCTTGGAATGTAAATCATCCATATTTATATACTGTAGAAATAGAATTATATGAAAATCATAACATGTTAGACTGCATATCATTACGTAAAGGTTTTAGAACAGCAGAATTTAAAGAAGATGGTTTTTATCTTAATGGAAAAGCATTGAAAATTAGAGGTCTAAATAGGCATCAAAGTTATCCCTATGTTGGATATGCAATGACAGCAAATGTACAGAGGCAAGATGCGGATATCCTTAAATATGAATTGGGAGTTAACATGGTAAGGACTTCTCATTACCCTCAATCTCAAGAATTTATAGATAGATGTGATGAATTAGGCCTTTTGGTGTTTACCGAGATACCAGGCTGGCAGCACATAGGAGATGAAAACTGGAAAAAACAAGTTCTTACAAATGTTGAAGAGATGATTATACAGTATAGAAATCATACATCGATCGTTTTGTGGGGCGTGAGAATCAATGAATCACAAGATGATGATGAGCTGTACGAAAAAACAAATGAGATTGCTCATAAGTTAGATCCATATAGATCTACAACTGGTGTTAGATTTCTTGAAAAAAGTAGTTTGCTAGAAGATGTATATTCTTATAATGATTTTTCACATATAGGTACAAATAAAGGTCTGAAACCCAAAAAGAAAGTGACTTCAGATGTGAAAAAAGCTTATATGGTTTCAGAATGTAATGGACATATGTATCCAACAAAAGCATTTGATAATGAGGAGCAACTTTTATCACATGCATTACGCCACGCAGCAGTTTTAGAATCTATGTATGGATCAAAAGATATAGCAGGAGTTCTAGGATGGTGTATGTTTGATTATAATACACATAAAGATTTTGGGAGTGGGGATGGTATTTGTTATCATGGTGTAATGGATATGTTCCGTAATCCAAAACCTGCTGCTGCAGTTTATCAAAGCCAGTCGGATGCTATTTCGGTATGTTATGTGGCATCTTCTATGGATATAGGAGAACATCCACAAGGTTCGATTGGAGATGTATATGTCTTTACAAATGCAGACAGTATTAAATTGTATAAAAATAATGAATTTATAAAAGAGTTCTATCCAGAAAATAATAAATATAAAAATATACCACATCCACCGGTGATTTTGGATGATTTTATTGGGGATTTATTAGTTAAAAATGAAGGATATAGTCCCAAATTAGCATTACAAATCAAAGAATGTCTATTAGCAGTTGGGAAATATGGACAAATTAAATTACCATTTAAATATATGATCAAATTCATATATCTTATGTTCTTTAAACATATATCACAAAAAGAAAGCATTAGATTATATGGTAAATATATAGGAAACTGGGGTGGAAAAGCACCTACCTATAGATTTGATGCAATAAAAAATGGAGAGGTTGTTCAATCAGTAACAAAACAACAAGGAAGTCCCGTTCATTTGGAAGCTGATATTTGTTCAAATGAGTTACATCCTGTTGGGGGATATGATGTGGCAATGGTTAGAATTAGAGCCGTTGATGAATATGGAAATATTCAACATTACTTTATGGAACCAATTACACTTTTGGCAGAAGATGGCATAAAGGTGGTTGGACCTACAACAATTAGCTTGAAAGGAGGAATGGGAGGTACTTTTATTAAAAGTGTAAAAAATAGTGCTGAGGGTATTTTAACCATTAAAAGTTCAGGATTAGAAGATGTAAAGATTAGTTTTACAATAAAATAACATGGAGGAACTAACATGGATTTGGGAAAAAAAGGGACTGTCGCATATGGTATTGGAGCAGTTGGAAAAGATATGGTATATGCGTTATCTTCGGGTTACATTATTTATTATTACCAAGATGTTTTAGGCATTAATGCTGTATTTATAGGAACAATATTATTAATTGCAAGAATTTTTGATGCGATAAACGACCCTATTATGGGAATTATTGTAGCAAAAACTAAAACAAAGTGGGGGAAATTTAGACCATGGATATTAGGTGGAACAATTATAAATGCTCTGGTTTTATATGCGTTATTTGCGGCACCTGGTAATTTGAGTAGCAAAGGATTGATGGTTTGGTTTGCCGTTACATATATTTTGTGGGGAACAACATATACATTTATGGATATACCTTTTTGGTCCGTTATTCCAGCTGTTACGAAAACAAGTAAAGAAAGAGAAAAGTTGTCTGTAATAGCAAGAAGTTGTGCAGGAATTGGTTTTGCACTTATAACAATCGTAACAATGAATATGGTTGGAATATTAGGCGGAGGAGACTCTAGAGCGGAAGAAATCAAAGGATTTAAATTGTTTACTTTGATTATAGCAGTGATCTTTGTGGTCGCGTCTACAATTACTTTTTTGGGAATCAAAGAAGGCCCTGTAAATCAATTAAAGACATCAACGGTAAAAGAGATGTTTCGTGCTTTGGTTAGAAATGATCAGGCGATTGCAGTGGTTATTACCATTGTGTTTGTAAATACTGCATTATATATTACAAGCAGTTTGATGATATATTTTTTCAAGTATGATATCGGTGGTGGTCAAGAAGGATGGAAGGTTGCATATACAGCATTTGCAGGATTTGGTGGTGTAGCACAAATATTATCAATGGTAGTATTATTTCCATTATTAAGAAAAGTCTTAAAACCTATGAATGTATTTAGGCTAAGTCTATGGTTAGCGATTGTAGGTTACGCATTAATGTTATTTATGACTGTAACAGGACTTTCTTCAACGGTAGCATTATTGTTTATTCCTGGATTACTTGTTTATGCAGGAAATGGAATGTTAGTCGTACTTACCACTATGTTTTTAGCCAATACAGTTGATTATGGAGAATATAAAAACAAAGTTAGAGAAGAAAGCGTTATTTTTTCTATGCAAACATTTGTGGTTAAATTAGCATCAGGAGTTTCTGCCATGATTGCAAGTGTAGGAATAATGGTTATTGGTTTAAAAGGAAATGATGGAGACGGAGTGGGAGTTGTACAATCTAGCGAAACAATTATGGGATTAAGATTGATGATGACGATAATTCCTATTGTTATATTATTCTTTGCTTTGATATTTTTTACTAAGAAATATATATTAACAGAAGAAAAATTAGAAGAAATTAGCGAAAGTATTGAGATAAATAGAATAAAATAATTATAAAAAAAGAGTTATCACTACTTTATTAAGTGTGATAACTCTTTTTTTGCAATAAAAATCTAACAATTTTCTGCAATTTGATATAATAGAGCTTCAGTATCTGCCCATCCAATACAAGGATCGGTGATGGATTTTCCATAAATCATATGGTCAGATATTGGTTGATTTCCCTCTTCAAGATAGCTTTCAATCATAAGACCTTTAACAAGAGTTTTTAAATCGGAATTGGTTTTACGATTATTTAAAACTTCGTTGGTAATACGAATCTGGTCTTTGTATTTCTTATTAGAGTTGGAGTGGTTAGCATCTATAATAGCTGCAGGATTTTTCAAGTCTGCATTTGAATAGATTTCATGAAGGCGAACCAAGTCCTCATAATGATAATTAGGAACTGCATTACCATATTTATTAACTCCGCCACGGAGAATTACATGAGCAAGATCATTTCCTGTTGTGGTAACACTATATCCACGATAAATAAATTCATGGCAGCTCTGTGCTGCAATAACAGAATTCAACATAATAGAATAATCTCCACTTGTAGGATTTTTCATTCCTACAGGGATTTCAATTCCGCTAGAGGTTAAACGATGTTGTTGATTTTCAACAGATCTAGCACCAATTGCTTCATAAGATAAAACATCGTCTAAATAGCTTCGATTTTCAGGATAAAGCATTTCGTCCGCACAAGTTAAACCACTTTCTTGAATCACACGAATATGCATTTTTCTTATAGAAGCAATTCCTGCATATAAATCCGGTTCTTTGTTAGGATCGGGTTGATGCAACATTCCTTTGTATCCTGCACCTGTAGTACGAGGCTTATTCGTGTAAACTCTTGGGATAATAATTAGTTTGTCCTTTACTTTCTCATTGACCTTAGAAAGTTTATTGATATACTCACAAACTGCATCTTCTCTATCAGCGGAACAAGGTCCGATAATAACAATGAATTTGTTGGAAGCGCCAGTGAATACATCGCGAATTTCAAGATCTCGTTGTAGTTTTATATTTTCGAGTTCTTTGGTCATGGGATATTCTTGTTTTAACGTTTCTGGGTCGGGTAGTTTTTTGAAAAAATTAATTGCCATATTTATTTCCTTCTTTCTAAAAGTTACAATTATATTAGTAACAGTATATAATGAGGAAGTCAATAGCTTTTTACACTTTAAAGCGAAAAAGTGAAAAAAAACAACAAAATGACTCTAAAAAGATATTTATCTTGACAGAAAAAGATGAGACCTATATATTTGTAATATTAGATTAGAGTGGAGTGAAAAATGAAGATTACAAGATTTGCAGAAGGTTCCTACATAATAGCAATATTAATAATGGCGAGTGGTGCGGCAATTATGGCAAAAGCTGATTTGGGTGTAAGTATCGTAGTGGCCCCAGCCTATATTTTATATCTTAAGTTTGATTTCTTAACGTATGGAAGAGCGGAGTATTTGGTACAATTTATTTTATTGATAATTTTTTGTATTACAATAAAAAGGTTTCATTGGAGTTATTTACTTTCCTTTGTTACGGCAATTATATATGGTTCTATATTAGATGGTTTTATGAGTTTGTTTTCTCGTTATAATATTAATAATTTAATGGAACAAATTATATATTTTATAATAGGTCTTTTATTAACTTCGGCAGGGGTGGCATTGTTTTTTAGAACATATTGTCCTCCGGAGGTATATGAGTTATTTGTAAAAGGAATTAGTAAGAAATTTGGGATTAGCACGACGAAATTTAAAATTATATATGATGTAACGAGTTGTATTTTATCCATTGTTTTATCTTTGATTTTATTGGGCGCTTTAGAGGGGATTGGTCCGGGAACAATTGTGTGTGCTTTTTTTAATGGTCTTTTAATAGGATTATTTGGTAAAATTTACGATAGATATATTGACTTTTCGCCAAGATATTCCAAAGTTTATAATTTTATAGAGGATAAAAGAGGAAATGAGTATGAATAAGAAAAATGAGAATAAATTAAAAGGTGATTCTATGCTCTTAATTGCTGCATTAATATGGGGATTTGCGTTTGTGGCTCAAAGTGCGGGAATGGAGCATGTAGGCCCGATTACATTTCAGGCTATAAGATTTATATTAGGAAGTGTTGCGCTGATTCCGGTTATTATAATATTGGATAAAGGGAAAAAGCGTGCAGGCACATATAAGAAAATGACAATGCAAGAACGTAAAATTTTGTATATAGGAAGTCTTTTTTGTGGAATATCATTGTGTGCAGCAGCATTAGCTCAGCAATATGGAATTCTTTATACAGATATCGGAAAAGCCGGTTTTATTACAGCGATGTATATACTTTTAGTTCCCGTGTTAGGATTGTTTCTTAAAAAAAAGGTTCCAATTAGAATATGGGGCTGCATAGGTGTAGCAATTGTGGGTTTGTATTTTTTAAGCATACAAGAAGGTTTTAGTATTAGCTTGGGTGATGGACTAACAATATTGGCAGCGTTCCTGTTTGCGATCCAGATTTTATTTGTAGATTATTATGTTTTAAAAGTGGATGGTGTTAGACTTGCATTTTTACAATTTTTTGTTACCGGAATGATTTCCTTAGTGTTGATGTTTATTTTTGAACAACCAACAATAAATAGCATTTTAGCAGTATGGCCTATGATCTTATATGCAGGAGTGGGGTCATGTAGTGTTGCATATACATTTCAAATTATTGGACAAAAATATACAGCACCAGCGATTGCAGCTTTGATTATGAGTTTGGAATCAGTTTTTGCAACAATTGGAGGTGTAATATTTCTTCAACAAATTCCAAGTAGGAGAGAGTGGTTTGGAATTGCATTGATGTTCTTTGCTATTGTTGTTTCTCAGTTACCGGAAAAGAATAAAGATTTGATAACAAAAAGTGTACGTGAATAAAACAGCTCAAAAAAGACAACCCTTATTTTTAAAAAAGGGTTGTCTTTTTTTGAATTATTCTTTTTTTATAGGAAGTGTTATATATTATTGTTTTCTTAAAATTGCATAGAGTCCATAACTTAAAAGAGCAAATCCGGAGATACCAAGTAATGCTTTGATTAAATCTAGATTAATATCACCTGTGTCAACATCAGCTTCTACTTCACCAGCTTTTGTGGAAGGATTGATAAGAGTGTCAGTATCGGCTTCTACTTCGCCAGTTTTTGTGGTTGGATTAATGGATGTTTCTGTATCAGCTTCTACTTCACCGGCTTTAGTAGTTGTTTCCTGAGGAGTCGCTGTTTCTGTGTCAGCCTCTACTTCACCAGTAGTTGTCTCCTGAGGAGTCGCTGTTTCTGTGTCAGCCTCTACTTCACCAGTAGTTGTCTCCTGAGCAGTAGTTGTTTCCTGAGCAGTAGTTGTTTCCTGAGCAGTAGTTGTTTCCTGAGCAGTAGTTGTTTCCTGAGCAGTAGTTGTTTCCTGAGCAGTAGT
>JBFHFI010000120.1:0-7112 GCA_041583675.1 Butyrivibrio sp.
CGTGTGGTAGAAAGCGGGTGATGGGAATCGAACCCACGTTTTTAGCTTGGAAGGCTAATGTTCTACCATTGAACCACACCCGCATGTTAATTACTTTCTGACGACAAAATAAATATTATCACAACATTCTATTTTTTGCAAGTATTTTTCTTGAATATATATTATTTTACTTTTTAAATAATTTATTTTTAATTTTTTGTCCTTATTCATAATATATTGCATTCTACCCTTAAAAAGCATAAAATATATAAATATTAACCTAATTTAAAGGAGGCTATCCATGCAATATAGAAACGACAAATATAATCAGCCTATTTCACTACTCGGTTATGGTTGTATGCGATTCAGCAAAAAAGGAGCCAGTATCGACTTAGATAAAACCGAAAAAGAAATCATGTATGCAATTCGGAATGGTGTTAATTATTTTGACACCGCTTATATATATCCTGGCAGTGAAGTTGCTTTAGGCACTATACTTGCAAAAAATCAATGCCGAAAAGATATTCACATTGCAACCAAACTTCCTCAATATCTAATCAAGAGCAGATCTTCTATTGATAAACATTTCGAAGAAGAACTTCGTAGATTACAAACTGATTATATCGACTACTATTTAATGCATATGCTTACAGATATTTCCTCTTGGGAGAAACTTTGTGCCTTAGGAATTATTGATTGGATTCAAGAAAAAAAAGAGTCTGGTCAAATCCGAAATATAGGATTTTCCTTCCACGGCAATACAGATACTTTTTTTCAAGTATTAAATGCATATTCCTGGGATTTCTGTCAGATTCAATATAATTATCTAGATGAGCATAGCCAAGCTGGACGAAGAGGTCTTTTGGCATCTGCTGAAAAAGGAATTCCAGTAATTATAATGGAACCTTTAAGAGGTGGAAAACTTGTAAATCTATTGCCTGATTCTGCAAAAAAATTAATTTCTCTTCATGAATCACATAGATCCCCCGCTGAATGGGCCCTTCGTTGGCTCTGGGAGCAGCCACAGGTCACTTGCGTCCTCTCTGGTATGAATTCCCTTTCTATGGTAAAAGAGAACGTTAAAATCGCATCTGAGGTTCATGTAAATGAATTTTCCCAAGAAGACCACGATTTTATTCATTCTATAAAAGATGAAATAAACAAAAATATAAAAGTTGGTTGTACTGGTTGTGGATATTGCCTTCCCTGTCCCATGAATGTGGATATTCCAGGAACCTTTCACAGCTATAACCTTATGTATTCAGAGGGAAAAAAAGCAGGTCGTTCCACGTATCTTCAACAAACACTTATGAGACACAGTGCTACAAGTGCCTCTAACTGTATTAATTGTGGAAAATGCGAACAACACTGCCCTCAAAGTCTTTCTATTCGTGCCCATCTCAAAGATGCCGCAAAAGAACTAGAAACTCCAACTTACAAAATCGCGAAATCCTTGATTCCCCTATTTAAATTATGGTGATACTATAATGCAACCAAGCCCTGATTTTTAGGGCTTTTATTTATTAATAGCAATAATATCTGAAACCGTATTTAATGTAACCACCCTGTTACTTTGTTTAAAGTCTTTCAAATATCTTGCTAATGTATTTCCCGGCCCTATTTCATAAAACAAATCCACTTGACTATCCAACATTGCACCAATGCTTTTGCTCCATTGTACAGGCGAATATACATGTCTTTGTAACAGTTTAGAAATTTTATTTTTTTCTTTGGTTTCCAAAGCTTCTACATTATTCATATACGAGATTTCAAGTTTATTAAATTCTATATTTTCAAGTTCGTATCCCAACTTCACACCCACTGGTTTTAATAACATCGAATGAAATGGGATCTCTGTTTTTATTTTTATAATTCTTTTAGTTCCTATTTTTTCAAAAATTTCCATTGCCCTTTCAAGTGCTTGTTTCTCACCAGAAATTGTGGTTTGTTCTGGACTATTATAACCAGAAACAGCCAAAACTTTATTTGTTTCTCTAGAAATCTTTTTACATATTTGCTCCACTTTATAAGATTCCACTCCTATTATAATCGCCATCCCTCCTGCATTTTCAAATACTTGATTTCTCATATATATTCCTCTTTTTCTAACCAAAGAGATTGCATCCTCAAAATTCAAAGCATTTGATGCCACCAATGCAGCATATTCCCCCAAACTAAACCCTGCCAAAATATCTGCCTGAATACCTTTTAAAGTTACTGCTTTTAAAATACAGCATTCCGCCGTCAATAATGCAACTTGCGTATATTGTGTTTGATGTATTTCCTTATTCTCTCGAAATAAAATATCTAATAAATTAAAATCAACCATTTCATTTGCGCGCTCTATTAACTCTCTGCATTCCTGAATTTGATTATAAAAATCTTTTACCATTCCTACATATTCTGAACCTTGCCCCGGAAAAATAAATGCTGTTTTCCCCATATTTCCCCCCCCTTTTTTTTCTCAAAAAAATAACAGTTTTACAGATAAATGCAAAACTGTTATTTATTCTATTTACATAATACCATCTAAAACGTCTTCTATATTATCAGAATTTGTTTTTTTACCTTCTATATTCATCACGTAATTTCCGCCTTTTACAACAATCGCTGTATATGCTTGAATACCATCATCTCCAGCTGTAATATTAAATTCTCCTGCTTGAATATATACATATCCTTTGGTACCATCTTCTTCATCACTTTTAATACCATCATCTTCAGATACAATTAAGAATGTTCCATCTATAATTACAACGCTTCCATTTCCCTTGATTGCATTGTTTACTGCTGTTACATCATAATTACCGTCTATAATGGTAAGATCATTTTTACATCCTATTCCATTATTATAATTACCATTTACAATTAATGTTCCTTCTCCGTTTATTGTTAAATCATCTGAACTATAGATACATGCATTTCCTGTATCTTCTGATTCATATATTTCTGCATCTGTAAAGGTATTCACGGTATTTGAAACCAATGTAATTATAGCTTTATCTGCGCTTGCAATATATAACGCTGAGGCTTTTGTTGAGGTTATATCCACACCATTCAATATTAATTTCACTTTTTCAAATTTATCCACATTTACTATAACCTGACCATCTTCTAAAGTTCCTGATAATAAATAAGTTCCTTCTGAAGATATTGTTACAATTCCATCTAAAAACTCAGCTCCATCCCCTTCAAAACTAGTATTTTCATTGTCCAGATTTATTATTGTTAAATCTTCATCTGTTATGCTATCATCTAAATCAGCATTTGAAAGTGAAATTGCAATCTCATCTGTTATAACTATTTCATCATTATCAACTTCCTCTTCGGTTTCCTCTACTGTAGCTTCTTGATTATCTGTTGTAACACTAGAATCTCCACTACATCCCAATAAAAATATAGCACATATCATTCCAGTTACTGTAATTTTCAATAATATTTTTTTCATAATTTATTCCTTTCACATTCTTATTCACTTTAAAAATAGCATATACATATGTGTATTAAGTGAATGTTTCGTCATAAGTTTATGAAATCATTTATTAATTAAAATAGTTCCCGTATTCGCGGGTATTGTTATATTTAATCGTCCATCTTCAATTAAATATTCTCTCCAATTTAAATGATAAGAGTCATTTGTTGTAATAATAGCCTGATTTAATATCTGCCCACTTTTCACACCACACTCCCATACATTTAACTCCAACACTCTCTCCGAATCATTATTATTAATAATTACAATGGCTTGACTGTTTTTGGTAAATCTTCCATAAGACAAAACATTATATTCACCATATATATTTTTATAAGACCCTTTGATCAATGCTGGTGTATTTTTATGTATGCTAATAATATCTCTATGAAATTCCAGCAAATCCATATCTTCATGTCCCCAAGGATACGTCCTTCTATTATCTGGATCTGTCCATCCACAAAGTCCTGCTTCATCTCCATAATATATGGTAGGTGCACCTGGCCATGTCATTTGAATTACAATTGCCTCTTTAAACACAGCTTTTACTACATTTTCTTCTGCTGCTTTTGGCCCTTTAGACTCTGTTCTTCCAGCTGTCTTGTTGGTTCTTGTTAAAAATCTAGAATGATCATGATTAGATAACTCATTCATAGCTATTTTAACGGGAATACCTCCCATTCTTGACATGCTATGATTCATCGCATCAAAGAAGTAAGAAGGATTTCCAATTTTATCTCCGTTATATGAATCACTATGTTTTTCCATTCCTGTTAAAAACCATGTAATCGGCTCCATAAATGCATCGTAATTCATAATTGTATCCCATTGTTCTCCCATAAGCCATGCTTTGGCATCTCCATAATGTTCTGCAAGTATAACAGCTTCTGGATTTGCATTTTTCACAACCCGCCTAAACTTTTTCCAAAATTGATGATTATAATCTTCACTAAATCCTAAGTCTGCTGCTACATCCAATCTCCACCCATCTACATTATATGGTGGCGATACCCATTTTGCAGCAATTCCTAATATATATTCTTCTAACTTGTTTGAACCCTCATAATTTAATTTGGGCAGTGTGTCATGTCCCCACCATCCACTATAGGTATTATTATAAGGCCATGCTTTTTTATCATTAAATTGGAAAAAATCACTAAAAGGACTTTCCTCTGATATATATGCTCCATCTTGAAAATCAGGACTTTTTTCATAAATTCGCTCTTTATCCAACCATTTATTAAAAGAACCACAGTGATTAAAAACACCATCTATAATTACTTTTATACCTCGTATATGAGCTTCTTCTACTAATTTGGCAAACAGCATATTTCCCGCTTGTAAATTTTCCATATCTGTTACTCTTTTAATATATTTACTGGCATGCGAATTATCCATATCGTTTTCTTTCAACAATTCTCCACCATCATTTACTATTTTCCCAAAATGCGGATCAATATAATCATAATCCTGAATATCATATTTGTGATTAGACGGAGATACAAACAAGGGATTAAAATAAATACATTGAATTCCCAATTTTTCCAAATAATCCATTTTTTGAATAACGCCCTCTAAATCCCCACCATAAAATTCTCTTACGCCCATTTTGGCTGGATATTTTTCCCAATTATCCACGTGCTTTACATGCTCTCCTATATAAGCATATTCTCCTGTAACAACGTCATTCGCAACATCTCCATTATAAAATCTATCTACATATATTTGATATATTACTGCTCCTTGCACCCACTGTGGCACCTGAAAACCAGGATTGATACTAAAATTATAAAACTGATTTAGATCCGCGGTTGCTCCTAATTGTGTATAAAATACTGTTGTTCTCCCTGATTCAACTTCAAAATAATACTTAACTTGTTGTTCCTCTATAAATATTGTCTGCGTATAATAATCAAAATATTTATCCCTTGTTGTTTTTTTCATCAAGTAATATTTTCCATCTGCAATCAGCCCTACTTTATCTGCATTATTTCTTACAGTTCGAAACTTAATCGTTACCTCGCTATTTTTATCAGGTTCACAGGGTATTCTAAATTGTTCTGTTGCATCATGAAAAAGCCCCCTCGTAATAAGGACCGGTCGCATATTGGATAAATACATCCATGTTTTTTCATATTGAGGCATGTCATCAAAATTCTTTTTTATTTCCATTTATAACTCCTTAGTAGGATCTATATTATTTCTTATTTATATAAAATAAAAAGGACAGCTTCCGATTGCTGTCCTTTTTGGAGAAGGTATTTCATTTCTTATGGGGTGTAGTAAAACTATATAATGTATTGGGGGGGGTTACAAGAAAAGTATAACAACTCTTTTAAATTAAGTGTGCACAAACTTATATATTAATCTTTATTTTTTTTGTGCATTTTTTTCTGTCAAAATTCCAGACCCTTTTTCCATACATAATTTTGCCCAACTACTACTCAAATAAGACTTCAAATTCTTCTCTTGATATTTTTTCTTTGATCAAAAGTTGATCCGCACATTTATCTAGGACAGCTCTGTGCTCTGATATAATTTCTTTTGCTTTTTTATAACAGTCATCAATAATTGCCTTAACTTCGTTGTCAATTTCTGTAGCTACCGCTTCACCATATGCTTTGGTATGGGCTAAATCTCGTCCTATAAATACTTCTTCATCATCACTACCATAGTCAATCATTCCAATTTTTTCAGAAAATCCATATTTGGTTACCATAGCTCTAGCCAAACGTGTACATTGTTTAATATCCTGTGATGCCCCTGTTGTAACATCTTTAAAGATAATTTCCTCTGCAATTCTTCCTCCAAGACCTACAATAATTTCTTGTATCATCTTACCTTTGGTATTAAACATTTCATCTTTTGCAGGCAATGGCATTGTATATCCTGCGGCCCCGGTTCCCGTTGGTATAATTGAGATTGTATGTACTGGTCCAACATCAGGTAAAACATGGAATAAAATTGCATGTCCAGCTTCATGATATGCCGTAATACGTTTTTCTTTTTCTGAAATAACCTTGCTCTTTTTTTCTGCTCCAATTCCTACTTTAACAAATGCTTTTTCAATATCTTTTTGCGTAATAAATAATTGATTTTTCTTTGCAGCATCAATTGCCGCCTCATTTACCAAATTCTCAAGGTCTGCTCCTGTAAACCCTGAAGTTGTACGAGCAATTACTTCTAAATCAACATCATCTCCAATTGGTTTACTTTTAACATGAACTTCAAGTATTTCTTTTCTCCCTTTTACATCAGGTCTACCAACCGCAACTTTTCTATCAAATCTTCCTGGTCGTAAAATTGCAGGATCTAAAATATCCACTCTATTCGTTGCTGCCATAACAATAATTCCTGCATTAACTCCAAAACCATCCATTTCTACTAACATCTGATTTAAAGTCTGCTCTCTTTCATCATGTCCGCCACCCATGCCTGTGCCTCTTCGTCTAGCTACAGCATCTATCTCATCTATAAATACAATACAAGGTGCATTTTTCTTAGCTTCTTCAAATAAATCTCTTACTCTAGATGCTCCAACTCCTACAAACATTTCCACAAAATCAGATCCAGAAATACTAAAAAATGGTACTCCCGCTTCTCCTGCTACTGCTTTTGCCAAAAGTGTTTTACCTGTTCCTGGAGGTCCTACTAAAAGAAC
>JBFHFI010000121.1:0-7067 GCA_041583675.1 Butyrivibrio sp.
AAGCGCGAGACGGGAGTCGAACCCGCGACCTTCTCCTTGGCAAGGAGACGCTCCACCACTGAGCCACTCGCGCATGTTGCAATCTTTTTCCGACGCAATGAAAATTATACTATGGCATTATATTATTGTCAATATTTTTATTCTTTATACTTTATTTTTCAAAAAATAAATCCTTTAATATACATGAATTATTTTCATCTTAATAGTGAAAATAATGAATTTTACTAACAGCTATATTTGGTTTATTATGTAAAAAGAAACGATAAGAAATGCTACTGAGCATACATTTCCTATCAACTAAATAGTTTCTATCTCCTGAAAAAGAAGGTCCAGCTGCATGGACCTTCTTTTTCTAATATATCTCTTTATTATACTATTTTCTCAAAAGCATCTACACCATGTTTACACCAAGGACATATATAATCATCAGGTAGTGTATCTCCCTCATAAATATATCCACATATTTTGCATAAATACCCTTTGCTTTCTTTTGGAATTTCTGGCTTTGGTTTTACATTACTATGATAATATGAATAAGTAACTGGTTCTACTCCCGTTACCATCTCTGCATCTGTAACATCTGCAATAAACAATGTATGTGTTCCAAGATCTACAGTATCAAATACTTTTCCTTCTATATAAGCAGTAATGTTTTCACTTGGATATGCTACCCCATTTGCTGTTCTTTTACAAACAACGCCTTCCATTTTGTCACAATCTTTTCCACTTTGAAATCCAAATTGTTTATAAATTGAAAAAGGTGCATTTTGATCAAGAATTGCTATATTAAAATCTCCTGTTTTCAAAATCATATCATGTGTATAGTTCTCTTTATTTACTGCAATTGTAATTCGATTAGGAAATTCTGTTACCTGATTGACTGTATTAATAATACATCCATTATCTTTGTCCCCATCTTTGGAAGTTAAAACATATAATCCATAAGAAATTTTATAAAGTGCTGATACGTCCATTTAATTATCTCCTTTTAAAAATGTAATAATTAACAGTATAAACGATTGGAACATAAAATACTATATCCTACAGGCATGAAATTTCTTTTTTCCCAAAAAAAATCAGCATTGCATAATATGCATACTGATTTACAAATAACCCATAAACAAAGCGCGAGACGGGAGTCGAACCCGCGACCTTCTCCTTGGCAAGGAGACGCTCCACCACTGAGCCACTCGCGCATTATTGTATTGCTTTTTTATTAGCCACAAGTGATAATATACAATATAGACAACTATTTGTCAATATTTTTTCTACAAAAAAGGAGACCTTATGAAGCAATATTTTACATATATTTTAAATAAACGACAAACTCAACAACTCAACACTTTTCAATTAAGTTGTTCTAGCATTGATCACTGCAATTATTCTATTTTTTCAAATGAAGCTTCTGACTTATGGGATATATATATTTTAATTTATCACGAAAATCAATTAATTGGTGTTTTATCTTGTTTTGTTGGAAACGCCTTAGAAGTCTCCGGCCTTATACATCCCTTGCACCGTAGACAAGGTCTATTTACTTCTGCCTTTTTTTTGTTACAATCCAAATTTTCCAAAGCTCAAATGGAAAAATTGGTTTTTTCAGGAAAAGAGTTTTATCCAGGCTTACAATTATGCGCATTTTCTCTTGGATATTTACACTCTTTCAAGGAACTATCTATGGAGTATCCTCTATCCCATCCACTCCTTCCTGTAGATTTATTATCTTTTGAAATCGAAAAAAAACAAGATTCCATTTGGACCTTTTACTTTTTTAAAAATGATTATGAAATCGGTCAATGTTCTATTTATATGGAGCCCGTTCTTATTAATATTTTTGATGTATCCATATATCCTGAATTTCGGGGTAAAAAACTAGGTACGCCTATGTTAATTAGCCTCTTAAATCACTTGCAAATATATCAAAAACAAATTATTTTACAAGTTTCTACAAAAAATAAACCCGCATACCAATTATACATTAGATGCGGATTTATAATCATAGATTCTATTATATATTATTCAAGGTTACTATAACCCATCAAGAAAATATCGGTATCTCTGGCAACTTCACGGCCCTGTTTAATTGCTCTTACTACCAGAGACTGCCCTATATGCATATCTCCTGATACAAATACTTTTCCTACATTGGTAGCATATTTTCCCTTTTCTGTCTTCACATTTGTTCGTTCATCTACTGCAACTCCAAATGCATCTGTTACATATTTCTGTGTGCCAAGGAATCCTGCTGCAATAAATACCAAATCACATGGAAGTTCAAATTCAGATCCTTCCACAGGAGCCATCATCATGCGTCCTGTTTTTTCATCTTTTTTAAATCCCACTTTTACACAAATTAATTTCTTTAAATTGCCATCTTTATCTTTTACAAATTCTTTTACAGTTGTCTCGTAGATTCTTGGATCATTTCCAAAAGTTTCTATCGCTTCTTCCTGTCCATAATCTGTTTTAAGAACTTTTGGCCATTGAGGCCATGGATTATCGTCTGTTCTATCCATTGGTGGCTGTGGCATCATCTCAAGTTGCGTAACGGACTTACATCCCAATCGAATGGAAGTACCTACACAATCATTTCCTGTATCTCCTCCTCCAATAACAACTACATTTTTCCCTTTTGGATTAACATATTTTTTATCAGAAAAATCAGAATCTAATAAACTCTTGGTTACGCCTGTTAAATAATCAACGGCAAAATAAATTCCTTTTGCATCTCTTCCTGGTGCTTTAATATCTCTAGGATTAGAAGCTCCGCAAGCTAATATAATTGCATCAAAATCTTTTAATACTTTTGCAGCTTTTATATTCTCACCAACATTCGCATTTGTTTGAAATGTAATTCCTTCTGCCTTTAAAATGTCAATTTTTCTATCGATAATATTTTTTTCCATCTTCATATTCGGAATTCCATACATCAAAAGCCCACCCACTCTATCTGAGCGTTCAAAACCTGTAACTTCATGACCTCTTATATTCAAAAGATCTGCTGCTGCAAGTCCTGCTGGACCTGATCCAATAACAGCAACTGTCTTTCCAGTCCTAACTGTTGGCGGTTTTGGATCTGCATATCCATGTTCATATGCATATTCAATAATTGTTCTTTCATTTTCTTTGATGCAAACTGGATCTCCATTCAACCCACATGTACATGCTTTTTCACATGGTGCTGGACATACTCTCGATGTAAACTCTGGAAAATTAATAGTTTTAATTAATCTATTATATGCTCTTTTATAATTTCCTAAATATAGTAATTCATTCCATTCTGGAATTAAATTATTACATGGGCATCCGGAAATCATTCCTTTTAACTCCACTCCAGATTGACAGAATGGAATTCCACAATCCATACAGCGTGAAGCTTGAACCTTCTGTTTTTCCAGAGGAAGCTCTGTGTGAAATTCATTAAAATTCTTAACTCTATCTTTTGGCTTTTTTGCCTCGCTTTCTTCACGATCAAATTCCAAAAATCCTGTTGGTTTTCCCATTTTATCTTCCTCCTTCCTTATTTCTTCATTGCATAAAATGCTTCTATTTGTGCCTGTTCACTAGAAAGACCTTTTTCTTCCATAAGAACTATTTGTTTTAACATTTTTTCATAATCCTGTGGCATAACCTTCTTAAACTTAGGTAAATATTCACTGAAATTATCAAGAATCATTTTTCCTTTTTCAGAATTTGTATATGCAACATGCTTTTGAATCATTTGTTTTAACTCAAGTACATCATATTTATCTGAAACTTCATTTGATCGAACAAGCTCTTTATTAAGATTTAGATATAATTTATTGTCTTCATCCAATATATAAGCAACTCCTCCGCTCATACCTGCTGCAAAGTTCTTACCCGTTGTTCCAAGCACGACAACACGTCCACCTGTCATATATTCACATCCATGTTCTCCTACTCCTTCTACAACAGCTTTCGCTCCAGAATTACGAACACAGAAACGTTCTCCTGCAACACCATTAATATAAGCTTCTCCACTTGTCGCTCCATATAATGCTACATTTCCAATAATTATATTTTCATCATATTTAAATTTCGAACCATTTGGTGGATACACGATAAGTTTACCACCGGACAATCCCTTTCCAAAATAATCATTAGAATCACCAATAAGTTCAATTGTAAGTCCTTTTGGTATAAATGCTCCAAAGCTTTGTCCACCATTACCTTTACAACGAATTGTATAAGTATCCTCTTCAAGAGTATCTTCATATAATCTAGTTATTTCAGCTCCAAACATAGTTCCAAATGTTCTACTATTCGTATTTGTCACATCAATTTCAATACTTCTCTTTTGCTTCTTTTTTAAAGCAGGAAGCAAATCTTTTAATAGAACACTTGCATCCAATGTTTTTTCCAATTCAAAATCATATATATTTTTATTGTTATATTCCACTTTCTCTGTTGAATAAGGATTATTTAAAATGGCATCAAGATTAATATTTCCTTTTTTACCAGAATCAAAAGGCGCTTTTTGATATAACATGTCACTTCTTCCACACATTTCATCAATACTCTTAAATCCAAGTTTCGCCATATATTCTCTTAATTCCTCAGCTACAAATCTCATAAAGTTTACAACATACTCAGGTTTCCCTGCGAATCGTTTTCTCAATTCAGGATTCTGTGTAGCCACACCAACTGGACATGTATCTAAATTACAAACTCTCATCATTACACAGCCCAATGTTACCAATGGTGCTGTTGCAAATCCAAATTCTTCTGCTCCTAATAAACAAGCAATTGCAACATCTCGACCCGTCATAAGTTTACCATCTGTCTCTACAACCACTTTATTACGTAAACCGTTTAAAATCAACGTTTGATGGGTCTCTGCCAAACCAAGTTCCCATGGAAGACCCGCATTGTGAACCGAACTTCTAGGAGCCGCTCCCGTTCCTCCATCATAACCTGATATTAATATAACTTGTGCTCCAGCTTTTGCAACACCAGCTGCTACTGTACCAACACCTGCCTCAGATACTAATTTCACTGAGATTCTAGCTTTATTATTTGCATTTTTTAAATCATAAATCAACTGTGCCAAATCCTCAATTGAATAGATATCATGATGTGGTGGTGGTGAAATCAAAGATACTCCTGGTGTGGACAACCTTGTTTTTGCTATCCATGGATATACTTTAGCTCCTGGAAGATGACCACCTTCTCCTGGTTTCGCCCCTTGAGCCATTTTTATCTGAATCTCATTTGCACTTACTAAATATCTAGATGTTACACCAAATCGTCCTGATGCAACCTGTTTAATGGAAGAACATCTATTAATTCCGTCTGGTCCAGTTACTAATCTCTCACTGCTTTCTCCACCTTCACCAGAATTAGATTTTGCATGCAATGTATTCATTGCAACAGCAAGTGCTTCATGTGCTTCTTGGGAAATAGATCCGTAAGACATTGCTCCAGTTTTAAATCTTTTTACAATGGAATCAACACTTTCAACTTGTGAAATTGGAATTCCTTTTTCTGGGAATTGGAAATCCATATTCCCACGAAGTGTAATTGGATCCATTTCCTCATTTATCATATGAGAATATTCTTTAAAAGTCTCATAGTCCTTATTTCTAGTAGCCAATTGTAGAAAATGAATTGTTTTCGGATTATAAAGATGTTCCTCTTTTCCACTTCTATATTTATGATTTCCAACACTATCAAATCTTGTATCTGTTGCTAATCCCAAAGGATCAAATGCACTTGTATGTCTTTTATTAATATCTTTTTCAATATCTTCTAATGTAATTCCATCTATTCTGCTTACCGTTCCTGCAAAATATTTATCTATTACACTCTTTGAAATACCAATCGCCTCAAATATCTTGGAACCTTGGTAAGACTGAATTGTTGAAATACCCATTTTAGATGCTATCTTAACAATTCCTGATAAAATTGATTTATTATAATCGTCTACAGCTGCATAATAGTCTTTATCCAAAAGACCTATATTTATTAATTCTTTAATTGTATCCTGTGCCAAATATGGATTAATTGCACAAGCTCCATATCCCAATAAAGCAGCAAAATGGTGAACAGTTCTAGGTTCTCCACTTTCTAGAATCATTGCAACACTTGTACGTTTTTTTGTGCCAACAAGATGCTGTTGCATTGCTGACACAGCCAATAACGATGGAATGGCAATATGATTTTCATCCACTCCTCTATCACTAAGAATCAATATATTGGCACCTTCTGCTTGTGCTCTATCTGCTTCTACAAAAACACGATCAATGGCTTTTTCTAATGAAGTATTTTTATAATATGTAATTGGAATTTCAGCTGTCTTAAATCCTGAATTTGACATATTCTTTATTTTCATAAGATCTGTATTTGTCATTATTGGATTATTAATACGTAATACTCGACAATTCTCTGCTTTTTCTTCAAGTAAATTACCATCTTCTCCAATATATACAGATGTTGATGTAACAATTTTTTCACGAATTGCATCTATTGGTGGATTGGTTACTTGAGCAAATAATTGTTTAAAATAATCGAATAAAGATGCATGTTGTTTGGAAATTGCAGCCAAAGGTGTATCCACTCCCATTGCTGCTATAGGCTCTGAACCATTTTTTGCCATCGATAAAATACCATTATAAAAGTCTTCATATGTATATCCAAAAGCTTTTTGAAGTTTTGCTCTCTCATCTTTGTCATATTCAACAACTTTTTTATTTGGTATCTTAAGATCTTTTAACATTACTAAATTATTATCAAGCCATTCTCCATATGGTTGTTTACTTGCATAAGATTCTTTTATTTCCTCATCGTCAATTACTCTTCCTTGTAATGTATCTACAAGCAACATTTTTCCAGGTCTTAATCTTTCTTTTACCTTAATATTAGATGGGTCTATATCAAGTACACCTACTTCTGATGATAATATTAAATAATCGTCATTTGTTATATAGTAACGAGATGGTCTAAGTCCATTTCTATCAAGAACTGCTCCCATTACATCTCCATCACTAAACAATATTGATGCTGGTCCATCCCAAGGCTCCATCATTGTTGCATAATATTGATAAAAA
>JBFHFI010000122.1:0-7034 GCA_041583675.1 Butyrivibrio sp.
AATATTGTTTTTCCATGAATTAAATACTTCAATATTTGTTTCTTTAATTTGTTTATGGAAAGGTGTATCAATAGTTCCTGGTGACACCGCATTTACACGAATTCCATACTCTGCCAAGTCTTTAGCAAGCGCTCTTGTTAAAGTTGTTACTGCTGCCTTTGCTGTTCCATAAATTCCTGCACCTGGTCCACCTGAGTTCCAACCTGCAATTGATGTGAAATTAACAATTGAAGCTTCAGAGCCTTTTTTCAACATTGGAATTGCGGCTCTTGATATAAAGAAAACACTATCAAGATTTAATGCCATTACTTTTCTATAAAAGCTAGTTTCCATCTCTTCAAATCTACTTCTTCCACCAAGTCCACCTGCGTTGTTTACCAAAACATCTAATTTATCATATTTAGCGTATATCTTTTCAAATCCTTCTTTTACAGCAGTTTCATCTGTAACATCAAATAAAAAGAATTCTGCTTTGATATTTAATTTGTTTAGTTCTTCAGAAGCAGATGCTGCCTGCGCTTCATCAATTCCATTAATAATCAAATCATATCCAAGACTTCCTAATTCCTTCGCTGTTTCTAAACCAATACCACCTGTACCACCTGTAATCATTGCTATTTTATTCATTATTTTCCTCCTTAGATTTTTACATCTATTCTATATTTTTTTATTTGTTAACAAAGTCACTTCTGCATGGCGTGAAAATATCTAATAATATACCAGCCTCTTTACAAACAGCACCATGTGGAATGTCTGCTTGTTTAAATGTTGTATCTCCTGCTTTTAGTAATTTTTTCACTCCACCAATTTCAAATTCAAACTCTCCAGAAATAATATATGATATTTGTTCATGTGGATGAGTGTGCACTGCACCAATTGCGCCTTTTTCAAAATGAACTTCAACACACATTAAACTATCATTATATGCTGTTATTTTTCGTTTAATTCCTCCACCCAAATCTTCTAATTCTAATTCATCACTTATAAAATAATTTTGAATATTCATTTTATTCTCCTATCCTCCAATCCATTTTAAACACGGGACACATCTCATTTGATCTAAGAATGATTGTAGTTCTATAATTTGTTACTGGATTATCTGGTGATTTCGCAATATAGAGTTCCTTATCATTCATTTGAATAATAGAGGTAATAATCATTCCATTCACGCTCCACTTTAAACACAATTCATTCTGATCCACTTTGATCTGCTTTACTTCTTTTATATGTTGATATCCATTTGAATCATATCCTAATTTCCCCGGTTTTGATTGAATATCCGTTAACAAGTCCCCTTCTACATGAAAAAAATAATCATATTGATTTTTGGTCTTCGCTTCAATTTCAAATAGGTCTGAAAATCCATCTTCTTGAATTTCAAGAAGTCTTTTAAAATTAATATTAGGATAAACATTTTCTGATAGTAATTGTACCTTGTTCTCCATTTCACTCATACATATTCCGCCAGCAACAGAAGTATGATTCTCTCCGTTTACCACCACCGTATTATGTGAAGCTGAAACCCTATGCCATTCATTGCAAAGTGCATTTCCATAACCAGAATTCGATAAATCTCTACTTAAAGATTTTTCATACATTACGACTTCTATGTTCATCTTGTCTGGATGTGCATGGCTTGGACCATTATGCCCATATTTATAGAATAAATTAATGTTCTGATTTTTTAGCAGACCACAATATGATGTATTAAAATCAACTGACTTTGTTTTAATTTTTTGATATGGTAATTCTCGAATCCCTAGACAAAAAATAAATTCTTCCAATGAAATATCATTTTTATAATAAAAAGGTTTTGATAATGGAAATTCACCTCTTTCACTACTTCCATTTAAAATATTTTTCAATAAGTTTCCTACTTCGCTATCTTCACCATATATTTTTGTTCCAATCGCATAAATATATGAATATGACTTTAAATTTACATTTGGCCAACCATCATTTGGATTGGGAAGCTGATGATTATCAAATGCATACATATATCCTTGAATCAACATCTTCTCTACATATTTTTCTCCTATTGCAAATTCATAATTGTAAATCTTACTAAATAAAAGTAAATTTATAATACCTTCTAGTGTAAAAAAATTATAATGAATGGAACCTTCATACCAAAAGAAATCCTTTGTAACTCCTTGTTCAAGTTGATTATTAATATTAAACTCCCCTAAAAATGCAAAGTCTATCATATCTTTCTGATTTAAAAACAATCCCATTACACCAATTGCTGAATTAAGCCAACAAGATATATTATGTATTTTGTTAATTTGAGGCTTAAACAATTCAAACATTGGTCTGAAAATATTTTGAGTTAATGATTCTATAAACTCCTGATCTAAATCTTCTTTTACTAATTCAAGTGCATTTACAAGTCTAATAATAAAGATTGCTTCATTTAATGATTGTGGCATAATTCTTGAACTACCCCATGGCACCTTATCATCATTTTTAGTTTCTATTCCTTCTTTATTATGTAGTATAAATTTTGAATAATGATCGCTATAAAATGTTGCGTACTGAATAACATTATCCAAATATTTTTTTTCTCCATTTAATTTATATATAAATGCTGATTTCCATGCATTCATAACGCCTTGATTTCTATACATACAAACCCAAACACCATGAAGTAATTCAGTATTATATACTGTTCCGCAAATACTGCATTTATGTTCAAAAGGCTTACTTTTATCATAAATAAGTAAACCACCATCTTCTTTACAAAAATAATGATGACCCCAACGTGATATTTCATCACTTGTATCATGAAAATCATCAAAAAAATCACAAACTTCATACTTAATTAATTCAACAACTTCACTATCCTCTTTTTTGAGAATTAGTTTTTTTTGTATCTCTTCTATCTGACAATAATTCATGCCATCTTTCTCCTTTTTTTGATTGTCATAGTTACTTCATTTAATAATGAATAAATCAGCATATAAAATGTTGCAAATAAAATTGGTTCACCAGCTAAAACTACCGTATTAGGATTCAGATGCATAAGTTCAATTATAACAAGATTAATGATTTCATATATTTTTGTTACAAAATATACAATAAACATTGAAATCACAACATTTTGTAATCGGAAAGAAACTTTCTCCATAACAGATTTCTCCAAATATTTTTTTGGATCCCCCGCATTAAATAACATTTTCAAAATAGGATTTACAACAAACGAATTACACAAACCAATAATTCCACCCATAACAATAATAATATCTATAGGATTATCATAGGTACCTAGTTGAGTTCCCCAACCTATAAAAAAATACACAGCACCTACTGACCACCATCTAATTAAAAATGATATTAATTTAACTTTTTTAAGAGCATTATTTTTCATTAAATATCCTTTCTTTTTATTACAATGATAATAACCAATCCTATTAAATATGTTGCAATCGCCAGAAATGTTAGATAAATTGACCATCTAGCATTGTCCATAGTCACAACATTCCCACTCTTCAAATCATTAAATAGAATGGATAAATATTTAACTCCTGATAAAGCGCCTGCAATACAACAAGCCGTCGTAAACCATATATTTGTTTTTCTTTTTAAATTTACGGAATTAAATGCTATAATAATTCCAAACATAATATATATAAACAAATAAAATCCTACCGTTGTATCAAATATTTTTGTAGAAACCGCAATATGTATCTGTGATAATGCTAATTGTAAAATTGCAACAAAAAACATAAAAAATCTTGTTATATTAAATATTTGTTCTTTCATATTCACCTCTTCAGAAAATTCTCTGGGTACTATTTTTATTGAAAAAATGAAGCCGGTTCATATCAATAAATAACTCCATCTTATCTCCCACACCATATTTCATTTCTTGATATTTAATTCTAGCTTGATATATTTGATCATCTTCAATTTTAAACATTACAAAATACTCAGAACCAAGATATTCAAAATGTACAATCTCACAAGAAAAACTAAAAATACCTGTTGTATGAAAATCTTCAGGTCTAATCCCCAACAAAACAGTTTCATCTTCATGCTCACTATAATCTTTCGTTGCCACTCCTGGCAAATCAAAAGAAAAATTCGAAGAAATAAAACGATTTGATTTAATAACACCTTCAAATAAATTCATGGTAGGTGTTCCAATAAATTGACTCACAAAAACATTATTTGGATAGTCATAAATTTCTTTGGGAGACCCAATCTGCTGAACAATTCCATCATTCATTACAACAATTCTGTCTGCCATAGCCATCGCTTCTGATTGATCATGTGTCACATAGATAAAAGTTGCACCTATTTTATCATGCAAAAGAATTAATTCTTTTCTCATCGTTTTTCTAAGTTTTGCATCTAGATTTGATAATGGTTCATCCATTAAAAAAACACTGGAATCTCGAACAAGTGCTCTACCGATTGCAACACGTTGCTTTTGACCTCCTGATAATCTTTCAGGTTTACGATTTAATAATTTATCCATATCCACAATATTTGATGCTTCCATTACTTTTTCATGAATATCATCACTGCTGGCATGTCTAACCGTTAAACTAAACCCCATATTTTCATAAACTGTCATATTCCCATACAATGCATAATTTTGAAAAACCATTGCGATATCACGATCCACAGGTGCTAGTTTATTAACCAATACATCATTTAAAATCATTTTCCCACTAGAGATTGCCTCTAACCCTGCAATCATTCGTAACATCGTTGATTTCCCACAACCCGAAGGGCCTACTATAACAATAAACTCACCATGTTCAATTTCCATATTGAAATCTTTAACTGCGTGAAATCCACCATCATAAATTTTATTTACATTTTCAAATTTTAAATCAGCCACCTGTTTGCCCCCTTAAGTACTTAAAATATCTTTTTTATTTTTAGATGCATCAAGCATTTGTTTTCTAAATAATGAACGACGAATTGAAAGTAACCCGCCTGCTAAGCAGCTAATTGCAGATGTAATTAAACATATATAACTAATTAAATATTGCATCCCATCAATATCATAATTCCAAATAATCACACGTACAAATTGAAATAACGCCACTCCAACTGCTACATAACTCCATTGAGTGGAATATACCAACATTTTACTTGCCATCAAAAATGCAAATAACAATAATAAAATTGTAGTTAAAACAAACACTCCTAATCTCCAATTCACATACATATTATTTAATATCAAGATTGAATAGACTGTATTCAAAGAAAGAGACACCATAATGAGTGTGTAACTAAAGTTATTTTTTCGGTATAATATTTTTTCTTCTTTTTTCATTACCGTCCTACTTTCTATAATTCTTTATAAAATTAACACTGGAAAAAATTAATATTCCTGCTGAAATTCCAATTACTATAGTAATAATAATATTTGCTGATTGAAAGGATGCGATTGATGGATTATATTCCTCTAAACTGGTAAAATCAATCGTTGCATATTTTTTTATGAAATAAGCACTTGTTCTATAAATATCAATTCCATTCAATATATTTATTAATAAATTAATAGCGGTTAAAATTATTCCAAATATACTAACCACATTTTTATGAAATTCAAAGACCAAATGTAAAACTGCTAAAATAATTAATGCAAGGGCTTCATTAAACAACATATTATTCATTACTTGAAGGCTTTTATAAAATTTAAACATTTCATTATTACCTTCTAAAAACAATTCATAAAAATTGGTCATAAAACCTAAACTATATATAAACAACACAATCGCTATTGCCAATAGTAAAAATGTAAAAATCTTTTGTAATTTTAATGTTATTTGACGATTTGCCATTTTTCCTCCTAAAGAATTACTAAGCTCACAATAAAGTGAGCTTAGAATCCTACTTTATATATCTATTATTCCATCATTCTATTATATGCTCCTTGATAAATATCAGTATATTCATCAATACCTGCATCTATAAACATTTGTGATATTTCATCCACACTATCTACTGCCGAATCTGATCCTGTTATATATAAGAATAATGCATCTGTTTGATCATCTCCAATTGCAACTTGACTCAATTTTGCTAATTCTTGGTCATTTAATGAAATAATTGGTGGCATTAATCTCAACATAATATTATCGGCTTCATATGACATAGTCAGAACATCTGCTTGTTCATACATATCCCATCCGGCAAAACCATTTTCTGAAGTATATTGATATTCAAATCCAATTTCTTTTTGATAACCAAGTGCTAACTGTGATCCCATGAAATCTCTTAAAAATCCTGAAACATCACCATCCTTCATTTCATTTGCAGTTTCGATAAGCCATTCATTAAAAGTTGGGTATTCAATTCCATCTGGTCCTAAAAATACTTCATCAGTACTTAAAGCCTCTGGTATTGAATAATTTTGTACGATATTTCCTTCCTCTGTAAACATATAATCAAATAATGCCAAGGCAGTATGAATATCTGTTTCTGTAGCAGCACTTGAAATTGCCCATCCATCTGGTTTAATAACTCTTGTATTTTCAATATAATGAGTAAAGTCATCAATTCCAGCTTCTGAAATTGTAGTAACAGGTGGTAAAAATACATTGATATCATCATTTGATCCAGTTGTTGATGCAATCCAATCAAATGTCATAAATCCAAATTGTCTTTGTCCTTCTGCATCATCTGCAAAGTACATACTTTTTCTGAATTCATCTGTAACACTTAAATCTGAAAATTCACTATGAATAAGTCCTTCACTATACATTGCTTTTAAATAATCAAGTTTTGATAAGAACCCGTCATCTGCATAAGAAAAATGCATTTCACCATCATTATCCATATATAATTGAGCTCCATATGAATCAGAAGCATGTACCTTTTCTCCATCAAAATAGTTTAATAAACGAAGCGTATCTTCTCTATATGATGATTTTCTAACAAAATATGGAGATATTTCCGCATCTGCAACTACGCTACCTGTTGTAACTTTTGATAATGTATTAGGTGATAGCTCTATTACTCTCCAAAGAGCAACTAATTCATCAATATCATATTGTGCATTAACACCTACATAT
>JBFHFI010000123.1:0-6977 GCA_041583675.1 Butyrivibrio sp.
ACGGGTTCGCCTGTTATAGCGATGGAATATGTGAGTATTCTATAAGGCTTGTTTTGAAAAAAACAGGTGAATGGAAGTGGTACCACGGATAGTAATCCGTCTTCTGAGCATAGGAGGCGGTTTTTTTGTATCTAAAATAGGAGGAAATACAATGAAAAAACCATATTATATTACAACAGCAATTGCTTATACATCGGGTAAGCCCCATATTGGGAATACATATGAAATTGTGCTTGCAGATAGTATAGCAAGATATAAAAGACTACAGGGATTTGATGTTCAATTTCAAACAGGAACAGATGAACATGGTCAAAAAATAGAGTTAAAAGCTTCAGAAGAAGGGATTACACCAAAATCGTTTGTGGATAATGTAGCAGAAGAGATTAAAAGAATATGGGATATGATGAATACATCTTATGATAAATTTGTTCGAACAACGGATGAATATCATGAAGAACAAGTTAAAAAAATATTTAAAAAACTTTATAATCAAGGAGATATTTACAAAGGACATTATGAAGGAATGTATTGTACTCCTTGTGAATCTTTTTTTACAGCTTCGCAGTTGGTGGATGGGAAATGTCCGGATTGTGGAAGAGCTGTAGAGCCTGCAAAAGAAGAAGCTTATTTCTTGAAATTAAGTAAATATACAGATAGATTGATTAAACACATTAACGAACATCCAGAGTTTATTCAACCAGAATCACGTAAAAATGAAATGATGAATAATTTTTTACTTCCTGGCTTACAAGATTTATGTGTGTCTAGAACTTCTTTTAAATGGGGAATCGCTGTGGATTTTGATCCTGATCATGTGGTTTATGTATGGCTTGATGCATTAAGTAATTATATAACAGGTTTAGGATATGATGTAGATGGAGATAGCAAGGATGCCTTTGGTAAATTTTGGCCAGCAGATTTACATCTTATAGGAAAGGATATTCTTAGATTCCATACTATTTATTGGCCTATTATGTTGATGGCGTTAGATGTTGAATTACCAAAACAGATTTTTGGACATCCATGGTTGCTTCAAGGTGATGGGAAAATGAGTAAATCCAAAGGAAATGTTTTATATGCAGATGACCTTGTAGAGCTCTTCGGTGTGGATGCAGTGAGATTTTTTGTGTTACATGAGATGCCATTTGAAAATGATGGTATTATTACATGGGAATTAATGGTTGAAAGAATGAATTCAGAATTAGCTAATACGTTAGGAAACCTTGTGAATAGAACGATTTCTATGTCTAATAAGTATTTTGGTGGAGTGGTAAATAATACAAATATAGAGGAAGATGTGGATGCGGATTTAAAAGCTACAATTCTTTCAACAGTAAAAAAAGTAGAAATAAAAATGGATAAACTTAGAGTTGCGGATGCAATTACTGAGATTTTTAATATTTTTAAAAGATGTAATAAATATATAGATGAAACAATGCCATGGATTCTTGCAAAAGATCAGGAAAAACAAGCAAGATTAGAGACGGTATTATATAATTTAGTAGAAGGAATATGTATAGGAGCGGAGTTATTATCTCCATATATGCCAGAAACAGTTGAAAAAATATTTGCACAATTAAATGCACCAAAAAGAACATTAGAAGAATTAAATGAGTTTGGAAAATATCCATCAGGAACAAAAGTGATAGAGAAACCAGAAATTTTATTTGCTAGACTTGATGTAAAAGAAGTACTTGAAAAAGTAGAAGCAAAGAAAATATTAGAGCAACCCGTGGATGAAAATCCGGGAATTGATGTAAAAGCAAAACCAGAAATAACGATAGATGATTTTGATAAAATTCAACTGAGAATGGGTGAAATAATTAAATGTGAGGAAGTACCTAAATCAAAAAAACTGTTATGTTCACAAGTGAAACTGGGAAGTGAAGTAAAACAAATAGTTTCAGGAATTAAAATGCAATATTCCGCAGAGGAAATGATTGGAAAAAAAGTAGTGGTAGTCTCTAATCTAAAACCTGCAAAGCTTGCAGGGATTATTTCGGAAGGAATGCTTTTGTGTGCGGAAGATGCAGAGGGGAACTTGGCGTTGTTAACATCAGAAAGTGATATGCCTCATGGGGCAGAGGTTGGATAATGAAAGGTGTTTTTGAATCTCATGCACATTATGAAGATGATGCATATTTAGAAGATCGAGAACTTTTATTAGGTTCTTTTCCAAAAGAAGGTATAGAGTATGTTGTAAATGTAGGTTCTACATTGGAGACATCCAAAGCCTGTCTTGCGCTAGCAGAACGCTATCATTTTATCTATGCGGCGATGGGAATTCATCCAAGTGAAGTTAAAAAATCGAGTTTTGCAGAGTTAGCTTGGATTGCATCAGAAGCAAGTAATTCTAGAGTGGTAGCAATTGGAGAAATTGGATTAGATTATTATTGGGATAAAGATAATAGAGAAGAACAAATTAAATTTTTTGAAAAACAAATTGGTATAGCGAAGATGTTGAATAAGCCAATTATTATACATTCAAGAGATGCAGCAAAAGACACTTATGAGGTAATGAAAGCAGAAAAAGCACAAGATGTGGGTGGCGTGGTTCATTGTTTTTCATATGGTGTAGAAGAGGCGAAAAAATATCTTGATATGGGATTTTATATAGGCCTTGGAGGTGTTGTTACATTTAAGAATGCTGTAAAAGCGAAAGATGTAGCAGCATATGTTCCATTGGATAGACTTGTTTTGGAAACGGATAGTCCATATATGTCGCCAGCACCCTATCGAGGAAAACGAAATTCATCTCTTAATATCCCGCTGATTGCTCAGGCAATTGCTGAAATTAGAAAGGTAGACCCAGAGTTGATTGTATCTAGTACTAATGAAAATGCAAAAAGAATGTATCGTATTAATGATGCAAATTAGGAGATGGAATGTATTTAAGTAATCCGACCAGTACACTGGCAGTTATAAAAAAATATGGATTTGTAATTCAAAAAAAATATGGTCAAAATTTTTTAATAGATGAAAACATTGTTGAAAAAATAGTAAGAGAATCCGGAGTGGTTAAGGATGATTTTGTGCTAGAAATTGGTCCAGGAATAGGAACAATGACTCAAATTCTGAGTGAAAATGCAAGAGAGGTAGTTGCGGTAGAAATTGATAAAAAATTAATTCCTATTTTGGAAGATACTCTAAAAGATTATAAAAATGTTACTGTGATAAATGAAGATATATTAAAAGTTGATATTGGAAAGATTGCAAAAGAAAAAAACAATGGAAAACCAATAAAGGTGGTTGCAAATCTTCCATATTATATAACAACACCTATTATTATGGGACTTTTTGAGAGTCATGTGCCAATTGATAGTATTACCATTATGGTGCAAAAAGAAGTGGCAGATAGAATGCAGACGGGTCCAGGAAGTAAAGATTATGGAGCTTTGTCTTTGGCGGTTCAATATTATTCTAAGCCGGAAATTATTCTTGAAGTACCACCGACATGTTTTATGCCAAAACCTAATGTAAGTTCATCTGTAATTAAATTGGTTAAATATAAAGAATCTCCGGTAGAAGTGAAAGACGAAAAATTAATGTTTAAACTAATAAGAGCCTCGTTTAACCAAAGGAGAAAAACACTTGCAAATGGACTAAATAATTCACCAGAAATTTCTATATCCAAAGAAATTATTACAGGAGCAATTGAACAATTGGGGAAGGGTCCTACAATAAGAGGCGAAATATTAACACTGGATGAATTTGCAAAACTTTCTAATATTATTGGAAAATTAAAATAACATCAATTCTAATGTTGTGGATTGATTAAAATATAGCGATTATGGTCAGTGTATCCGGATTCCAATTTAATAATAGAATGAGCAATGGATTCAAAGCGAAAGCCTAATCTTAATAATAGGCTGACAGAAGGTAGGTTATGAGGCAAAGTAAAAGCTTCAATTCTGTGCATATGATTTTCTTCAAAAAGAGCAGTAATCATCCTAGAAACAGATTCTGTGGCATACCCATTTCCCTTATATTCTGGAAGAAATTTATAGCCTAAAATACAAGAGTGATATGCGCCTTTTATTATATTGCTAAAGGAAACAGTTCCTATAATCGTGTCAGGATGGTTTGTAAGAAATACAAAATAACGAAAAGAAGTTCCATCTAAAAAGGCATTATGCTCTGCAGTTAAAAGAATACGCTGGTATTGATGGGTATAAAAACCTTGTGGTTTGGGTGGCTCTATGGGTATAAAGATATTAGAACCTTGTTTATAAAAATCTAATACGGCTTGAGCGTCTGACTCAAAAAGGGTTCGGATAGATAGACGATTGGTTGTATATTCAAAATGCATAAAAGCCACCACTTTCGTAAAAATATGCTTGAATTATATCATAAATTTACAATTGTGAATAGAATGATAAGGTTGGATTAGTTTGTATGGAGGAATGATGACGCAAGACGAAAAATATATGAAACAAGCACTAAAGCAGGCAGAAAAGGCAGCAAAAATTGATGAAGTACCTATTGGATGTGTTATTGTATATGAAAATAAAATTATAGCAAGAGGATATAATAGAAGAAATATTGATAAAAGTACATTAGCGCATGCGGAGATTATTGCAATAAAAAAAGCAAGTAAATATCTAGGTGACTGGAGACTGGAAGGGTGTACCTTATATGTAACATTGGAACCATGTCAGATGTGCTCAGGAGCAATTGTACAAGCAAGAATACCGAAAGTTATAATAGGTACGATGAATGCAAAAGCTGGATGTGCAGGATCAGTGTTAAATATTCTTCAAATGGATGAATTTAATCATAAAGTAGAGATTGTTAAAGGAGTTCTTTCGGATGAGTGTAAGTCAATGATGCAAATCTTTTTTAAAGAATTAAGAAAAAGAAAAAAGACGATAAAAGATTCTTGACGATATCTGAATTAGAATGGTTGGAATTCTTGACTTTTAACAATTTTATAGTTATACTGAAATTCGTCTTATTATTAAGGTGTAATGATTAATTCGTTTAAAATTTCCATGCAGCTGGGGAAGTAGCGGCTCCCTGTACCTGAAATCCGCTATAGCAGGGGTGATGTTCTGTGTCGGGCGATTAACTGTAATGGCTGCCCGATTTAAGTGATGTTGATGTCTGGGTCTTACGCAATAGGAATCTACGAACCATGTCAGGTCGGGAACGAAGCAGCATTAAGTAGAAACTCCTATGTGCCGTAAGGTCGCCTGGGTTGAGTTAACTGGATTGGTAACGCATTATGGTGTCGAACAAAGCAGGACGCATGGATTAATATAAAAGATAAAACAACCCCAGAGTACATATACTCCGGGGTTTTTATTGTGGTTTTAAGAAATATCAATACTATCCCCGCTTTTGGATTTGCGAGCAATTTTAAATAAAATACCATCTCTTTTTTTGATGGTTAAGATCTGATTTTTTTTAGAGCTACATAAATGTAAAGTGATTTGGCCCTTTTCAATATAGGGATGTCTAAGGATTCTAGAAGCTACTGGAGTGACAGTGGACTTTGTAAATGCCATATAGGAAAATTTTTCGTCTTCATAAGGCGAATCTCCTTGTTTTAATATTTTATGTAATTTGCTTCTTTGGATTCTGGTTGTAAAATGGCACCAATCATCAGTTTCTAAGCGACAAGTATTGGAGTGGGGACATGGTGCGGCAAGATAAGCCCCTTTTTCTAATAGAAAATCTCTAGTAACAAGTAATTGTTGGAATCCAATAGGGGTTCCAGGTTCTATAATAATAAGCATCTTATTGGTGGCATTCCATAATTTTTCTACAACTTGAATGCGATCAGTGGGGGATAATTCATTAAGGACATAAGAAGAAATCACTAAATCTCCTTGATAGGAAATTGGATCTTTGATTAGATCTGTTTGTATCCACGTGGAAGATTGTAAAAGTTGAGATCCTTCTTGCATCAAGCGTTGGCCTAACTGAATCATAGCAGGTTCTCGCTCTAAGCAGGTGACGGATTTAAGGTTTAAAATAGAATCTGCAGCCCAAGAGGCGGCTCCTGTTCCGGCACCTATATCTAATAAGGATTCTAGAGGCTCATAATAAGATTCAAGTGCGTAGGATAATGCATCAGAAACAGAACCAAAAGTGGCGGGCATACGTACAACTGAGTATGCGGCAACTTCACTGGTTTCGGTTAATAATTTTTTGCTGGTACCACTTTGCGTACGGTATCGGTCACTGATGGTCTCCGCCGTTTGTTTTAGTTGAGATTGTTTTATTTTTAAAGCGTATTCATCAATTGACGATTTTAAATTAATGGGAAAGTCCATAATAATCCTTTCTTTAGAACATAAATTCAAATAAGAATATTACTATAGTATCAAATTGTAAGAGGCTATTCAAGATGCTTGTAAAAAGAGGAGGACATATGATAAACTAATTTATATATAAAATGAATATTAATATTATGGAATAGAAGAATCGGAGGATGAATTATGCTTAAAGTTGGAATCCTAACAAGTGGTAGAGATTGCCAAAGTCTTAATGCAGCGATGCGTGGAGTTGCAAAATCATTGTATGGAGCAAGAAAAGATGTTGAGATAGTAGGGTTTGAAGAGGGCTACAAAGGTCTGATTTACTGCAATTATCGAAATATGACGGAAAGTGATTTTTCTGGAATTCTAACAGAGGGCGGAACCATTCTTGGAAGTTCACGTCAACCATTTAAACTTATGAATGTTCCAGATGATAATGGGCTTGATAAGATACAAGCAATGAAAGATAATTATGTAAAATTACAATTGAATTGTTTGGTTATTTTAGGTGGAAACGGAACTCATAAAACGGCGAATTTATTAAGTGAGGCAGGTCTTAATATAGTAACATTGCCAAAGACAATAGATAATGATTTATGGGGAACGGATATAACTTTTGGATTTCAAAGTGCTGTAAATGTTGCAACAAATGCGATTGATTGTATTCACACAACTGCGTCTTCACATGGTAGAGTTTTTATTGTTGAAGTAATG
>JBFHFI010000124.1:0-6965 GCA_041583675.1 Butyrivibrio sp.
TATTATAAAACTTAATCATCTGGACATAGATTCCCTCACTATCCATTGCATTCATCCAAGTTCCATCTTCTGAATTATAGAAACCAAATCCCATTGTTTCATAACCATAATATGCAGCAACTGCCGTTTGTACCGCATAATTCAAATCAGAATCCCAATCTGGATAGATACTAAGTGCATAAGTCTCTTGTTCCAAATCATTATAAGTATAGATTTGTTTTATTTGTTGGTATACATTAATAAGATCATCAAGATTATTTATCTGTGGCAGTCCG
This sequence comes from Butyrivibrio sp., assembly GCA_041583675.1. GTDB lineage: Bacteria > Bacillota > Clostridia > Lachnospirales > Lachnospiraceae > Eshraghiella. The sequence goes on from JBFHFI010000124.1 coordinate 276, forward strand.
ATTTCTACATATAAATCAAATCTCAAATCCCATGTATAAGTTATTTCTTCATGCTCTTGCTCACTTGCAACAACATTTCCACGTATCCCATAAATCTGATCTTCGGAAACCACAAGAGCCTTTGCATAATTTTCCACTAGTTCTGATCCATACTCTGTAACCATATTATTTTCATTCCAATTATACAAATAATTATATTGATAGTCTTTTAGATTTTCATAACTCCCCACAATAAAATCCAAATCCATTGTCCCCAACATGCTTTCATCAATATCTGAAATAATATTAAGACTTACATCGAATTTATCTTTTAACAAAGTAGCAAACCATCCCTCTTGTACCCCTGTATAATTTGAATTAGGATTATATAAATTTAATTGTATATTTTTACTATTTTTCACAGTACTTAGTGCTTGCATTTCAGATGTTGTAACAATATTCCTTTCTGAAATAGAGCATCCCGTCATAACAAAAATTATTATTATACCTAATGCTATCACTTTTCTAAGTATACCCATGTACTGTTTCCTCCATCCAGGCTTAAGTTTTGTAAATTCCAACTGCTTTTCATAAAATAATATTACAATTATACACCATAATTAGTATCGAATATAGTTTTTTAATAAATATTCTTTCTATTTCTTTAAAAACAATAAAACGGATGCTAACACATCCGTTTTATTGTTTTTAAAATATTATTTTACAACAAAATTCATAATCTTTCCTTTAATATAGATTTCTTTTATAATTGTCTTTCCTTCAATTGCTTTTGCAACCCCTGGAACAGATTTTGCTTTTGCTTTTGCTGATTCTTCATCTTCATCTATTGCAAGTTCAACATTTCCTCTTACTTTTCCATTTACCTGAATTCCAATATCAACAACATCTTCTTTTACAGCTTCTGGATCAAAGGTTGGCCATGGTTCCATTGCAATTGTTTCTGGATGTCCCAAATGATTCCATATTTCTTCTCCCGCAAATGGGCAAATACAAGAAAACATTTTAACAAATCCTTCTGCAAATTCTTTAGGACAACTTTTATTTTTTGTTGCTGCATTCATAAATATCATCATCTGGCTAATTGCTGTATTAAATCCTAAAGTTTCAAAATCACCACTGACTTTTTTCACTGTTTGATGATAAATCTTGGTTAATGTTCCATCATTCTTCTCTACAATATTGTCTGGGTCTGTAAAGAAATTCCACACTTTACCTATGAATTTTCTAGCACCTTCTACTCCTTGTTGATTCCATGGTTTAGAAGCTTCTAATGGTCCCATAAACATTTCATAAAGTCTTAATGTATCTGCTCCAAATTCTTTTACAATATCACTTGGATTTACAACATATTCTGGAAAACGTTTTCCCATTTTAATTCCATTTGCACCAAGAATCATTCCTTGATGTACTAATTTCTGAAATGGTTCTTTTACTGGGGATAATCCTTTTTCATATAAGAATCTATTCCAGATTCTAGAATACATCAAATGTCCAACTGCATGTTCTGGTCCACCCATATACAAATCCACAGGTAACCAATGTTTTAATAGTTTAGGATCCGCAAATTCTTTATCATTATGTGGATCAATATATCTCATATAATACCAACTAGACCCTGCACTTCCAGGCATTGTTGAAGTCTCGCGTTTTCCTTGAACACCCTTATAATTATAATTTTTCCAATCATTATCATTCTCCAAAGGTGCTTGTCCATTTTTCCCTTGATAATCTTCTAACTCTGGTAATACAAGAGGAAGTTCCTCATCATCAAGTACGTGAATCTCTCCATTTTCCTTATACACCATTGGTACTGGCTCTCCCCAGTATCTTTGTCTTGCAAATATCCATTCACGAAAACGATAATTTACTTTTCTATGCGCAATTCCCATTGCTTCTAATTTTTCTGTAATTGCAATCTTAGCTTCTTCAACTGTGAGTCCATTAAATTCTTCGGAATTCATTAATTTACAATTTTTTCCAAGATATCCGTCTTTTTCAAATGCTTGTTTACTAACATCCCCACCACTAATTACTTGGATTCTTGGAATATTATGTACTTCTGAATATTCAAAATCTCTTTGATCATGAGAAGGCACTGCCATAACTGCTCCGGTTCCATAATTAGCTAATACAAAATCACCAATATACAAAGGCACTTGCTTACCATTAACAGGATTAATTGCATAAATACCTTGCAATATACAACCTGATTTGGTTTTATTCAATTCAGTTCTATCCATATCATTTTTCTTAAGTGTTTCATTAATATAGGCTTGAACTTCTTCTTTATTCTCTATTCTAGGCATTAAATTCTCAACAATCTCTCCATCCGGTGCTAATACCATAAAAGTGATTCCGTATATTGTTTCTATACAAGTTGTATAGATGGAAAATTGTCCGCCACCTACTATCTGAAATTCAACTTCAACTCCCTCAGATCTTCCAATCCAGTTTCTCTGCATTTCTTTGGTCGATTCTGGCCAATCTATTTCTTCTAATCCTTCAAGTAATTTATCTGCAAATGCAACTTGATCAATTACCCACTGTTTCATGTTTTTACGAATAACAGGATATCCACCACGCTCAGACTTTCCATCTATTACTTCATCATTAGATAATACAGTTCCAAGTTCTTCACACCAATTTACAGGCATATCTACATGTTTTGCATATCCATCTAAATATAATTGTTTAAAAATCCACTGTGTCCACTTATAAAAATCAGCATCACTTGTTGCAATTAATTTTGACCAGTCATAATCAAATCCTAATTCTTTTAACTGATTGGTAAAAGTAATAATATTTTTTTTCGTAAATCCACTTGGATGATTTCCAGTGCTAACTGCATACTGCTCTGCTGGAAGCCCAAAAGAATCATATCCCATTGGATGTAATACATTATAACCTTGCATTCTCTTCATTCTAGAAATAATATCTGTAGCTGTATATCCTTCTGGATGTCCTGCATGCAATCCAACGCCTGATGGATATGGAAACATATCTAGCACATAATATTTAGGTTTTGTAAAATCCCAAATATCAGTTTCAAAAGTATGATTCTCTTCCCAATACTTTTTCCACTTTGCTTCTATTGCTTTAGGATTATAAGTTGTTGTATTTGACATAACGTCCTCCTGTTTTATGATTCTAATTTATTAGCACAATCAAATAAAAATCCAATCATCTCCTATTTAGAGACGAAAGGATCTCTCCTACCGCGGTACCACTCTTTTTCAGGGCAAGCCCTGCACTCTCTATCTATAACGGGATATCCCGCCGAAATCTACTACTATTTCAATTTCGGAGCTCCCAGATGAGTTCAAAAAGACTCCATATTATCTTTCACCAACCGATAATTCTCTGTAAATGGATTTCTTTTTTACTACTTCTGTTCAAAGCTAATTACTATCTACATAATATCTTAACGAATATTTGAAATTTGTCAAGATTAAGTAATAGTATTGGACAATTTTTTCATAAGTTTTTGAACCTCTGTTACTATTACATCTTCTCCAATCGTACATATGCTTCCATTCTCTACTGTGTTTTTACCATTGACAATCACGTTTTTAATTGCACTTGGTTGCATAGCATATACAATATTAGCTAATAATTGTTCATAGCTTTCATAAAGAGGTTGTAGTGAAATATCTTTTAAATCCAATCCTATGAAATCTGCTTTGTATCCTTTTTTAATCTCTCCAATTGGAAGGTCCAATATTTTCCCACCATTTATTGTTCCCATAGAAAATGCCTGCTCTGTGTTAATAGAAAGTGCATCTAATTTATTTACTTTTTGTAATAAGGAAGACATTCTCATCTCTTCAAATACCGAAATTCTATTATTGGAACAAGCTCCATCACTTCCTAATCCTATGTTAATACCTTTTTTCTGCATCCAATCAATATCTGTAACTCCATCTGCAAGAAACATATTGCTAGATGGGCAATATGCTAGACTAGCCCCGCTGTTTTTCATAAGAGATAATTCCTGTTGATTCAGCCAAACTGCATGAATCATTACCATTGATTTATCCAAAACCCCTAATTTATCTAAAAATTCTACAGGCCTCATTTTATATTTTTTTAATATCTCATCTACTTCAAATGGTTCTTCTGCTACATGAATATGAAATTTGGTTCCCAATTCTTGAGCAAGTTTATAACCCGCCTTTACCATTTCAGGCGTTGCTGCATGAAGACTATGGGGCGCAGGTAGAATGGTCACCATTTTATTTTCCAAATGATTATATTCCAAAGCTAATTTTTTTGTTGTGAAAACTGCCTGTTCCACTGTTTCCACGTATCCTTTGGGTGCCCCTTCCCAATCATACATAGTTCTAGCAAGCACCAATCGAATTCCTACATCCTGTGCCGCTTTGATAATTGCTCGATCTCCTTGTACTCCATGATTATGTACATAGAAAAAATCTGAGACCGTTGTGACTCCATATTTCATCATTTCTCCAAATGCAAAGATAGCTCCTGTATAGAGATCTTCAGGCTGTAAAAATGGAGAAATTTTATAAAGTGCTTTATCCCTCCATTCCAAAAAAGGTTTTCCAACTTCAAGCCCTCTTAATAAACTTTGAAAACAATGATTATGTGCGTTGACGGTTCCTGGTATCATAACCATATCATTCCATACTTCTATTTTAATCTTTGAATATTTTTGTGTAATCTTCTCTGTAAGGTCTACGTTTTCTATATTTCCATTTTCTATTACTACAGCCATATCCTTTTGAAACTTACCATCTTTGTATAATAATTGAGGTTGTATTATTCTAATCATCAAGTAACTCCTTGTCTAATTCTAATATTGTTTGTAAAAGAACATTTCCTGCCACTTGTATATCTTTAATTTGGGTATCTTCCTGTGGACAATGACTTTTTCCTAATATACTTTGAACAAAAAGCATTCCCGTCTTAGTTATTGTACTCATATGCACTGCATCATGACCGGCCATGCTCACAAGTATTGGTGATTGTCCCATTATCTGAATTCCTTGTTCTTTTAATTTTTTTTCTGATTTATTTGGTTGCATTCTAGAAATCGAACTGGCTAAAGTTTGCATAATCTCTTGATCCATCTCTACAGATGCCTGATCCAACAATACTGTTCTGTCGATGCAGACACCTCTTGATTGCTCTATTTTATAGGCCACCTGCGTTAGCTTATCACTAATTTCTTTTTGTACTGTTTTATCCGGTATTCTAAAATCAACTACAAACTCACTTATTCCTGGAATAATATTTGCCGCTCCTGGTTGAACATCCAATATTCCTACTGTGCCTGTAATATCAGGCCTTTTGTATTTTAATACAATATTTTCTATTTCAAGGGTCATCTCTGCTGCTGCTAACAAAGCATCATGTCGATATCCCATTTTCGTTGTTCCCGCATGATTTGCTTCCCCTGTAATTTTTATAACCTCTCTATAGATTCCTGTGATTTTAGAAACCACGGCTACAGAAAGTTGATTATCATATAAATTTCTACTTTGTTCAATATGACATTCAATAAAAGCTGCCATATCTTGATCAGACAACTGTTGCTTTTCAAGAAGATGAAAATCTCCACCTACTTTTGTAATTGCCTCTGATAATTTCATTTTATTTTCATTATGATATGCTTGTTCCAATTCTTTTAAAGATAATTTTCCTGTAATACTTCTACTTCCCATTGTTGAGATTCCAAAAGGATTCGGTTCTTCCGCTGTAAAAGAGAGTACTTGAAAAGGATGTTTCAATTGCACCTTATTCTCTACTAGGCATTCCATGATTTCAATACCTAATAACACTCCCAAGGCTCCATCGTATTTTCCTCCATTTGGAACAGCATCATGATGAGACCCTATAACCAATGGTTTCAACTTTTGATTCCCTTCCAAATTCATATAAATATTAGCAATCCCATCTATTTTTACTGTTGCCCCAAGATTTTTACTTTGTTGAATCAACCACTTTCTAGCTTCAATATCTGCTTGACTTCCTATGGAACGATCAATTCCTCCTTGTGAATTCATTCCAAAAGAAGCTAATTTTTGAATATTCTCTTGTAATCTTTGAATATTAATCTGCATTGGCTACACCTTTCAGTATATTTTCTAATTTTTCATATACTTTAATTCCATCTTTATAGACCTGCTCCACAATATTTATTCCCGCATGATAAGGAAGAAAATCAATGGATGGATATTCTAGAATTATAAAATCTGCTTTTTTCCCAACTTCTATACTACCCACTGTCTTTTCGCGTCCAATTGCTGCTGCTCCATTAATTGTTAAGGCTGTAATCACTTCTTGTATGGACATCTCCATATAAATACATGCCAATGAAATCAACAATGGTATAGAATAGGTAAAACTACTTCCTGGATTAAAATCTGTTGCCAATGCCACCTGACATCCTGCATCAATCATTTTTCTAGCTTTTGCATACTCCTCTTTTAATGAAAAGGCAGTACATGGAAGAAGTGTTGCAGATATTTTTTTTTGACTTAAATCAGCAATCCCTTGCTCTGATATCTTTAAAAGATGATCTGCAGAAACCGTTTCTAATTCTGCTGCCATCTCTGCACCACCTAATGTACACATCTCATCTGCATGTACTTTTAATAAAAAGCCCATTTTTTTTGCCTGTGATAAATAATAAAAAGAATCTTCAATGGAAAAAACATTTTTCTCACA
>JBFHFI010000125.1:0-6939 GCA_041583675.1 Butyrivibrio sp.
TGGATTGAAGACCGAATCCTGCAAGAGATCCAACAATAAATCCAAGGCAAATACCTAGAATAGAAATCATCAATGTAAATTTCAGTCCAGATACTAGCATAGGGAGTAAAACATTTAAAAATTCTAAATCATTCATAGTAGTATAAACCCTTTCTTTTTCGTTTCTACTTATACATGTTAATACTTGTAAATACTCTTTTATGATTACGCATAATAGATGTATTATAACACAAAAAAGGTATTCCTTCCACCTGCAACGAGAATAGAAAGAACACCTTTGTTCTAATATTTAATAATATAGCAAACCAATAGAGTTATGTCAACGATAACGAATACTGATTCTAATTTGAATATTGAATGTTAATCATTAAAATTCAGAATGATATATTAAAAAAAAACAATATTATTTATATGTAAACTACTATATAATACACTTCATATCATAATCTTATATATTATAACTTGAAAGGAACTTAAATATGGAAAAATATCTAACCAAAACCCCCTTAGTAATTTTTTTAGCTGTTGTTTCTTGTGCTTTATGGGGAAGCGCATTTCCTTCTATAAAAATAGGCTATCAATTATTTGATATAAAAGCTTCGGAAACCAGTACGCAATTATTATTTGCTGGAATCAGATTCTTTATTTCAGGAATTTTGGTAATTGGAATAGGAAGTTTATTAAATAGATCTCTTCTAGTTCCAAGAAAATTATCAACCTTTCATAAAATTATAGTCCTTGCTCTTATTCAAACAGTTTTTCAGTATATATTCTTTTATATTGGATTAGCCAATACAAATGGAAGTAAAGCTGCTATTGTTGAAGCAATGAACGTATTTTTTTCAGTATTAGTATCTGCATTAATTTTTAAAATGGAAAAATTAACAAGTTTAAAAATAATTGGTTGCATTATTGGTTTTGCAGGTGTTGTTCTTATTAATTTAGGAAGTGGAACACTTGCATTAGATTTAAATCTTACAGGGGATGGTTTTATTCTTATTTCTACAGTAGCATATGCTTTCTCCGCTGTAATAATTAAATACTTTGGAAAACATGATAATCCAGTATTATTAAGTGGATATCAATTTGTATTGGGTGGAATTGTATTAATGAGCATTGGCTATACCTTTGGTGGTAGAATTACAATTACATCTATAAGCCAATTGGCTATTCTTCTATATTTAGCCTTTATTTCAGCTGCAGCATATACAATTTGGAGTATTTTATTAAAATATAATCCAGTATCCAAAGTTGCGGTTTTTGGTTTTTCAAACCCTTTGTTTGGCGTAATTTTATCTGCAATCTTACTTCATGAAGATCAAAGTTTTGGTCTTCGATTTATAACAGCATTAGTTCTTGTATGTGTAGGAATTATCATTGTAAATATGAAAGTGAAAAAAATAAAATTATAAAATAAATCCTTTGAGCAGAGATGGCATTAATTTTCTGCTCATTTTTGTAAGATTTTCTTGATTTTTCCCGATGCACCAGTCGTATAAGAGTCCTCTCTCAAGCATTGCATAGGCATCTACAATTTCTTCCGGACTTTCTTGACTTTTAAATTCTCCTGATTTTTGTCCATCTTCCACTATTTGATAGACTAATTTATAATAAAGTCTTTCTTTGTTAAGTAAATGGTTGTTATTACTATCTATCATTTGTGATGAATATAACATTCCAAGCAAATCAATGGGGATTTTGTTCTCAATCATGTTAAATAATTCATGATTCAATAAAATTAATTTATCATAACCAGAAAGGTTTGTATCCATTTCCAGCATTAATTCTGCATAACGTTGATCAAAAACATCCGAAAGCGTAAATAATAAATCTTCTTTGATAGGAAAATAAGATTGAATTTCTTGCAAGTCAATAGAAGATTCTTGGGCTATCATTTCTAAAGAGACTCTTTCATATCCTATTTTTCTAAAAAGTTGCCACGCTGTTACAATAATCTGAGTTCTAAGAGTTTTGGGAGCTTTTTCAGTAGAACTTCCCATTAGAAATCCATAAGCAAGAGGATCATTTTCATCAATAATCCACTGATTATATCCTGTAATATATGCACTTCCAGTTATTTGTGGAATAATGGCTTTTTTACCTTCTATTTCAATCTCTTGTGTAGCAATAGCTTTAAAGGTAGAACCTGTAATACTTTCATATATAAATTCTTGATTTAAGGCAAGAATTCCTTTTGCATAAAGGGAAGCAACTTTTGCGCTTGTTCCTGTTCCACAAGGAGAACGATCAGCTTGTGCTTCCCCAAAAATAACAACATTTTTCTTGTCTGCTTTTGGAGAATCAGCAGGTCCATAGATTTCAACTAAATCAATAGTTGTTATATCTAGATAAGGATGGCGAACTTCAATTGTATTATTTAATTTTTCTAGTAATTTCATTCCAAAAACTGTAAGTTGATCTAAATTTTTTTGTTCAATAGAAAGACCAATCAAGGAAGAATCTACCAAAGCAAAAAAACTTCCACCAAAGGAAATATCACAAGTTATAATGCCATAGTCATCTAGTTTGACTTCAATATTTTCTTTATAAAGAAATGATGGCACATTTAAAATACTTACTTCTATTGCTTTTCCATTTACGACATGAACTTTTGCTCTAATAATGCCTGCAGGTGCTTCTAGTACAACTGTTGTATAAGGTTCTACCACTTTAACAAGTCCCTCTTCTACAGCTACTGTGGCACTTCCAATGCTTCCATGTCCACACATATTAAGATATCCACCACTGTCCATAAAAATAACGCCTAGATCAGCCTCAGGACTTATAGGGTCAGTTAATAATGCGCCAAACATATCCCGATGGCCTCTTGGCTCTAACATAAGTGCAGTTCTATAATGGTCACAGTTTTCTTCTAAATATTTTTTCTTGTCCATCATGGATGCTCCTGGCAAATCAGGAAATCCATCTAAAATAATTCTTGTGGGTTCTCCCATCGTATGAGAATCAACTGTTGTAAATTTTAAGCCTTTATTATTAAATTCAGGTTGTAATTTCAAATTAGTTCCTCCAGACAATCTTAGTATTTTCATTATAACAAATTCAGCGGGATAATGTCTCCCGCTGAAAAAAATATTATAAGATTAAATATCTAATGCTTCTATACTTTCTTTTAAAATTAAAACTGCTTTATCACAATCTTCCTTGGTTACAATCAATGGAGGAATCATTCTATTAATAGATTTTCCAATGGCTGTAATTAATAATTTTCTATCAACACAATTATGTTTTACTTGAACAGCAATTTCTTTTTCATATTCAACACCAACAAGTAGTCCAATTCCTCTAACTTCTTTTACATAAGGAAGCTTTGCAAGTTCTTGTTTAAAATATGCACCTACTTCTGCTGCATTTTCAGCTAAATTACGATCCAAAAGTTCTGTTATTTCAGCATATGCTGCTGCACAACATACTGGATTTCCACCATAAGTAGTTCCGTGTGCCCCTAAAGTAAAGGATTTTGCCAATTTTTCGTTGGTACAAAGTGCACCAATTGGCATTCCACCACCCATAGCCTTTGCCATGGTTACAATATCTGGTTTGATATCATAATTCATAAATCCCATGACTTTACCAGTTCTACACCATCCAGTTTGTACTTCATCAAGAAGTAATAAAATTCCCGTTTCATCACAAAATTCTCGAAGGCCTTTCATAAACTCTTGAGTTGCTGGTCTTACACCACCTTCTCCTTGAATTGGTTCAATCATAATTGCAATTGTGTTTTCAGTACATGCAGATTTAAAAGATTCAAGATTATTGTATTCGGCATAGCTAAATCCTGGAAGCATTGGTTTTAATCCAAGTTGACATGCATTATCAGGTTGACCTGTTGCACTTAAGGCACCATAAGTTCTTCCATGAAAACCGTTTTTAGCAGTTACAATTTCATATTTATCTGGACCAAAATTTTCAATTCCATATTTTCTGGCCATTTTAATCATTGCTTCATTTGCTTCAGTTCCTGTACTTTGGAAAAATATTTTATCCATTCCTATTGTATCACAAACAAGTTTTGCTAGTAACGCTTGAGGAATTGTATATGGATAGTTAAATGTATGTATTAAATCTTTTACTTGGTCTTGAACAGCGGCAACGACCTTTTCATTATTGTTACCAGCACTATTTACTGCAATGCCTGCATAAAAGTCTAAATAACCATTTCCTTCTTCGTCATAAATATACATATCTTTTGCTGTTTCAGCAACAAAATTAAATCTTTCATAAGTATCGATCATATACTTACCAACTAAATCTTTGATGTCTTGTGCGCTCAAATCACAATCTTTTAATCTCATAACATTTCCTCCTAATAAAATAAAGCAATTAAGGGTTTTCCCTTTATAAAGTATTCCTAAAAAAACAACTTGACATTTGTTCTTGAGCCACATTATAATGCAGAAAATAATATAAGTAAAATTAGTGTTTTTAATCTTTGATATTACAATTGCTTATGTATAAAACAAGTAATTATATTGAGAAAAAAATAAGAAAGAAATAGGGGGATAATTTTGGATATTAATAAATATTTATTATTTGCAGATGTTGCAGAAACCAAGAATTTCACAAAAAGTGGAGAACATATGGGATATACACAACCAGGAGTAAGTCATATTCTTAAAACATTAGAAAATGAAATAGGATTTTCATTATTTATTAGAACCAAACAAGGAGTAAGCCTTACTCCAAATGCAGAACAGATTTTACCACTTGTGCGTAATCTTTTAGCTGTAAATGAAAATTTAGAACAAACAATTAATTCTTTAAATGGATTAGAAAAAGGACATTTGAAAATTGCGACATTTGCAAGTATTTCTATTCAATGGTTACCTACGATTATTCATAAATTCCAGCAGGATTATCCTGGAATCGATATTGATTTAATGGAAGGTGGAACAGATGATATTGTTTCATGGGCAGAAAGTAATGTAGTTGATTTTGGCTTTTTAAGTAAGCGACATACAAAATCATTAGAGTGGATTTCATTATGTGACGATCCATTAATGGCAATTCTTCCAAAAGATTATCCAGTAGATAACAACGAATCTTTTCCTATCTCTTTAATGGATAAACAATCTTTTATTATATCGGCAGTTGGAACGGATTATGATGTACATCATGCATTAAAAGAAGCAAATGTAAAACCAGATATTCATTTTTCATCCAAGGATGATCATGCAATTGTATCCATGGTTGCAGGAGAACTCGGTGTGAGTATTCTCCCACGTTTGATTGTAAAAGATTTTGTGGATCAGGTAAAATGCATTCCCATAGATCCCTTTATTTCTAGAAATTTAGGTATTGGAGTTCGATCTATTAATAATATGACTCCTGCTGCAACTAGATTTATTGAATATACCAAAGAAATAATACCTACATTAGTATAAGTGTTACTAATGGTAAGCATTAATTTTATTGATTTTATTTATCATAAAAAATGTTTTATACTTATATAGACCATATATAATTGAGATATATTAGGGAAGTAGTTGAGTAACTGGTGTGCTCTCCGGTCTTCAAAACCGACGTGGGGTGATTTCATCATCCTTGGTGGGTTCGATTCCCACATACTTCCGCCAATAATAAGGGAGGTTCCCATGAAATATAAAATATTGTTAAAACAACATATAGGTGCGCCATGTAAACCATGTGTTGTAAAGAATGAACAAGTAAAAAAAGGTCAATTAATTGCTGATGTAGATGGCCTTGGTGCTCCTATTCACGCATCTGTAAGCGGTTTGATTTGTGAAATAAACGAATCTGAAATTGTTATAGATGCAAACAAAGATCAATCAGAAGATTATATTCCTTTAATTGGAAATAATGCAAAGCAATTGTTGGAAAATTCTGGAATTGTTGGTATGGGCGGTGCCGGATTTCCAACACATGTGAAATGCGATACAGATTTAAAAGGTGGATATATTTTGGTAAATGCTGCTGAATGTGAACCTTTATTAAATCATAACATTCATCAATTAATTCATAAGCCACAGCAAACAATTGATGGACTTGAAATGATCATGAAATTATCCAATGCTTCTAAAGCAATTATTGCAATCAAGGAAAAACATCAAGATGCAATACAAGTATTAAGTCCATACTGTACTTCTGAAAATGCTATATCCTATCATCTTTTACCAGATATTTATCCTATGGGAGAAGAAAGAGCCATTGTTAGAGAGACTTTAGGTAGACTACTCTCGCCTACTGAACTTCCATCCGTAGCGAATGCAATTGTAATAAATGCAGAAACAGTTTTAAGAGTTGCACAAGCAATTCAAAATAAAAAGCCTTGTATTGTTAAAGATGTAACTGTTGCAGGGAAATTAAAAGGAGGCATACAATCTAGAGTATTTGTTGATGTCCCAATTGGTACAACTGTTGGAACTTTAATAGAAATGGCTGGGGGAATTGATGGAGAATATGGTGAAATCATTATGGGAGGTCCTTTTACAGGGAAAGCCGTAGATTTAGATACGCCAATTACAAAGACAACAGGTGGAATTTTAGTTACCCAACCTTTTGAAAATTTAGATAAAACCAAGACTGGTATTTTAATATGTGCCTGTGGTGGTAATCAAGAACGTATGCAAGATATTGCTGATAAAATGAATGCTGATGTTGTTCTAGTACAACAATGTAAACACGCAGTAGATGTTCGCGGTACTTTAAAATGTGAAGATCCAGGAAATTGTCCTGGGCAAGCACAAAAATGTTTGAATTTTAAAAAAGCAGGATGTACAGATATTATAATTGGTAATTGTAGCGATTGTACAAATACTGTAATGGGGTCTGCACCAAAATTAAATTTAAATGTGCATCATCAAACCGATCATGTTTTGGATACAGTTGGTTTGGAACGAATGAGATATTTAACCACTTCAAAGAAAGTAGAGTCTTTAGAAAACATCAAAGAAATAA